>CAZQFX010000007.1:15929-38014 GCA_964592775.1 uncultured Actinomycetota bacterium | reverse complement strand
CGCCAACCGTCGGTGAGCGGGGCGGCGACCAGGACGGCGGCGCCGAGCAGCGCGGCGGCCGCCGCGGCGAGGAAGCCGCCGGCAGCCCCGGTGCGGTAGACGGGCAGCAGGACCAGCGGGGCCAGCGCCGGGCCCAGTACGGTATCGTTCATGTACTTGGCCAGGACGACGAAGACATCCATCAGGCCGGAGGTATCGACCTCCATGCTGAGGCTCTCTATATCCTTGTACACGTCGACCGGGGCGCCGGTCTTGGACTCCACCGAGGTCTCCACGTCGCACTCGGTCTCGGAGGCCGCCGCTGCCGCGGCGTCGACGACGCCGGACACCACCTCCGCCGCCCGGGAGTCGTCGAGGCTGCGCAACTCCCAGCGCCGCGAGCCGCGGCTTGAGCTCGTCGAAGGTAACCTCCGCGGGCAGCCCCATGACTTCGGTATATGCCGGTTCCACTTCCAGCCTGTCATCGATGGTCGCGCTGGCCCTGTAGCTGTAGACCGTGACCCCTTCCTTGTCCTCCTCACTCACGAACTCCGCATCCACGCCCTTACCGATCTCTCCCTTCCAGATGGAATAGACCTCGTCCTTGGAGGTATCGAAAGGAAGCAACGGGTAGTAGCTGCCCCGGCGGTTAACGGTGTTCCCCGCCACGAAGTCGTAGGCCCGGCCGTCCTCCAGGTTCTCCGCGTTCTTGCGGTCCAGCACGTAGACGGAGGCGGTGCCGCCGGGCGGGCTCTTCGCGCCGCCGACTTCCGAGACCACGTTTTCCTGTATGACCGCCCTGGAGGAATCGTACTCGTCCGCCACGGACTTCACCGTGCGCTCCACGCGCATGGGCAGCTTGCGTTCCTCCCCCGCCGGCAGCGGTTCGTTGGTGGCCGGGTCCACGTAGAAGGTGAACTCACCTTCGTACTCGCTCACCGAATCGATATCGTCCGGCAGCTTGACCAGGGCATTGACCGCGATAGCCCACCACAGGATGGCGCCCAGGATTAAGACGATGCCAAGCGCTATCAGGATCTTGCTGGTCACTCCTTTCATCACAACCTCCTTTATCGCTACTCCCCGTTTTATCTCGCTCCAGAGGATTTATTCTCTCCGCGACCGTCCTTCTCCTGCGAGTACCGCAAGGACCCTTCTTATTATTCCCACATTCTAGGCTGCCGCACAAACCCTGCGTCAGACATATCGCTCTCCACATATTCACCGAAATGGCCCGTTATTGACCGTTCGCCCTCCACTTTGAAGCCCATCTTGCTGCAATTATGGGGGAGCGAGATTCGTACGTGGTTTATGCAACAGGCTCATTCCTCCGCTGCCATGGGCATGGAAAACGCCTCACGGGGACATGCTTCCGCTCAACGGTCCACCCCGGGAGCGTAACCGGTGGAGACGTGCCCGCCCGCCCAGGAACCGCGGTAAACGAAATACATGGGCCTCTCCACGACGATCTCCCCCGAGGCATGCACGGAGAAGGCCATACCCTCCTGGTAAGGCGTCATGGAGTTCGTGTAGAGGGTGGTGCGGCTGCGTGGATTGAGGCCGACTTTCTCCCACAGCACCTCGCCGCTCTCGAGATGGAATCTTATCTCCGCCTCAACCACCGCGTCTCCCGGATTCTGCAGGCACAGCCAGTTCTCGAAACCCTCGCCGGTATATCCCTCCGCGAAATACCAGTGCCGGGAGGGTTTAGCGGCGCCCGTGCCCACGTCGCCCCCCTGGCACCAGTCGTGGTAGTCGTGATATATCGCCCGCTCGGCCACCAGGGGTTTCTCGCCGTTCACGGCGATGGAGAGCTGCAGGTTCGCGCCTGCCCGCCTGTTGACGTCCACCGTCCTCCGGGACAGCGGCGGGATCAGTTCCTCGTCGCTGATGTTGGCGCCCTCCAGCGTCTGGTAGGTTATGCGCGCCAGGTTGGGCTCCGGGTTGGGATTGAACAGGCACAGCCATTCCTCGAAACCATCCTCCGCGAAGTACCAGGTGGTCGAAGGCTGGTTGGCGCCCATGGAGACATGGCCCCCCGCCCAGCGGTCGTGATAGAGGAAATATACGGGTCTTTCCGCCACCACCGCCTGGTCGGAGGTGATGCGCACGGAGACCTCCTTGTCCGGCCCTACGGCCTGGTTCACGAATACGGTGTCGCGCCGTGACGGGGGCACCACCCTCTCCTCCTCTTTCAGCAGTCCCCCCTGCGAGAAATACGCGATCTTGACCGTGGCGGGCTGTTCTCCGGGATTGAGGATGCACAGCCATTCCTCGAATCCCGGCCCGGTGTAGCCTTCGGCGAAATACCAGTTGTTCGAGGGCCGGTTGGCGCCGCTCGACACATGTCCTCCCGCCCAGCGCCCGCCGTAGAGAAAGTACATGGGCCGTTCGGCCATAACCGGCAGGGGGGAATCGACGGTCATGCTCACGTCGCGCTCCGGCCCGACCTCGTTCGCCACCTCGATGGAGAGGCGGCTCTCCGCCTCGACGCGGTAACCGCGCTTCCGGGTTTCGCTCTCCGGGAAAGCATAGGTCACCGTGAAATCCACCGCCTCGATGTTGGGATTGAGGACGGTGAGCCATTCCTCGAAGCCTTCGCGCGTTGTTCCCTCGGCGAAATACCACTTCCTGGCCGCGTTGGCCACGATGAGGTCCCGGGATGCGGAGGAGCTGCCGCCGCGCCTGTACCAGGCCACCGCCTGCAGGGTGTAGGTGCCGTCCTCGAACCCGGAGGTATCCACGTCGAAGGCGTAGGGCCTGGAGCTCGCGCTCTGGACCACGGTGCCGTTCATCATGAGGTCGACGCGGTCGACGTTGTCCTCCCCCAGCATCTGCAGCTCCACATCCACCGTCCCCCAGGACACCCGGTTATCCTGCGGCTGGATGAAGTTTATCTTGGAGGGCATGTGGATGCCCCGCATGATGGCCATGGCCTCCCGGTCGAGGTAAGCGGGATCCCTGAGCCTCTGCTCCTCCTGTGGGTTGGATATGAACGAGGCCTCGGTGAGGATGGCCGGCATGGTGGTGTTCTTGAGAACGCCGAAATCATACGGCGAATTGATGACCGTCCTCTTCACGCCCCGGTTGGGCAGGCCGAGCTCCCCAACCAGTTCGGCCTGCACGGCGTTGGCCAGTTGCAGCGATTCCTCGCTGGCATTCTGATGCACCCAGGTCTCGGTCCCGTTCACCGAGGAGTTCCCCGGCATGGCGTTGTGATGGATGCTGATGAAGCGGTTCGCCCCCCAGGAGTTGGCCATCTGCCATCTCTGGGTGATACTCACGGCTGAATCGTCCGCGCGGGTCATGAGCACCTCGGCCCCCTCCGACTCCAGCAGGCCCTTGAGCGCGTAGGCCACGTACAGGTTCACGTCCTTCTCCCGCAGGCCCGTCGGGCCCACCGCTCCCGTTTCCGAACCGCCGTGCCCCGCGTCCACGCAGAATTTCCAGCCGCTCAGGGCGCCCGCCGCCGCCCGGTCCGAGGCGGCGGGAAAAACGCCAAGGAGGGAAACGCACAGGCTCGAGAGCAATAAGGCCGCCAGGCCCCGCGACAAGCCCGCCCACAACCCCGCTGGGATTCCTCTTGCCCCGTATCGGCCGCCCGGGATCATTCCGGCTGTTCCCCTCCATCCTGTCTCGTCTTACGGCTTTCTTCTTTTTCGACATCACCACGGCAACCCCTTGAGCCACGGAAAGCTTGCGATATCTGACCGCAAGCCGGGTTGAGCCCTCGTTCCCAACTATGAATCGAAAAACGCGCCCGCCCGTTTTTCCCTTCACGAACCGGGTGAAACAATCCGAAAGGGAATCAAGGACTACACTCGGGCATAGCCTGCAACAAACCCCTTCCCGAGAACCGAGGATCGGTCCGAAACGACCCCATCTGCGCTACCACCAGCCCGGGGAACTACCAGGTCGGTCGCAGCGAGCGCGCAAATGTCCGGCTCCTTGATTCCGAGAGGTAGACTGCGCAGCCGAGCGAGACCGTTACCTGGAGGTCTCGGGCCAGCAGATAGCGCCAAGCGAGGACCGTTACCCGCCGGTCTCGGGAACAACAATCCTACCGGCCCAACTCGGAGAGGAAGCGTAACGCCTCGGGCTCGTCGGGCTGGATGCGAAGGACCTCGGTGAAATCCTCCACCGCTCCCGCGATATCGCCCTTCTTCCTCCTGCCCAATCCGCGTGCGAGGTAAGCGGGATAGAGGTCGCGGTTGAGGATGAGGGCGCGGTCCCAACTGTCGACGGCATCGGACCAGGCGTTGAGCAGGGCGTAACATACGCCGCGCTCGTAGTAGGCTTCGGCCCATCCGGGTTTTTGCCTGATCACCTGGTTGAAATCCCGGATGGCCCTGTTATAGATAGGATTCTCGCCATAGCTCATCTTGCGGCGCAGGGCTTTTCCGCGCAACATGTAGGCCTCGGGGAAGTCCGGTCTCAGCTTGACGAGACGGCTGAGATCGCGTATCGCCCAGGTATAGTAACCGCGGTCGAGCAACAGCTTGCCGCGGCGGAACAGGCCGACTTCGTCCTGGGGTTCCTCCTCCAGGGACAGGTTCAGCTCTGCCAGAAGGGCGTTCTCGTCCGCCTCCACGAAACCCTCGGCATCCTCCTCCTCTCCCTCGAGCAGGCCCGCAATTATCCCCAGCATGTTCTTGGAACGGACCAGGCTCATATGGGTGCAGAGCCACCCGACGCGCATGTTCGCCGCTCCCTCCAGGCGGCAGCTGTTCCACGGTATCACCGCCGGGTCTTTGGAGGCATACACGGAGATGTAGGGGAAGCCCGTGCCTTCCTCAAGCATGCCGCGGTAACCGGCGGAGAGGTAGGACAGGAAAGTACTGGCGGGGAACACCTCGCGAGCCGCCTTGAAAAGGAAAAGGGGATAGAAAGCGTAAGAGCCGTGATTGGGAGTCCCGAGCATGATCAGCTGGCCCAGATAGTCCCTAGCCCCCATCCGCTCCACCGCGTACCTGGCAACCAGCCCTCCCAACCCCTGGCCTATGAGGGACAAACGCCTCACGCCCAGGAGCACCCGGAGTTCCTCCATCTTGTCCATGAGGATGCGGGCGCCCTTGCGGATATCCCCGGCCGCGAAGTTTGGCAACCTGATGGTGTAGACTTCGAAGTCCAGGTTCTTAAGCCTTCTGCGGAAGGACGCGGATACGATGGAGCTGCGCAGGTAACCGGGGACGTACAGGACCGGGTCGCGACGCCGCCGCCAGGGAGAGAGGCTCTGGGGAAAACCCTCCCCGGATAAGGGGGCCTTGTCCTTGCGGGTGAGTATCCTTTCCTCCAATGCCCCTTCCTCAGCACTCCCGAAATCCGAACCCTTCTGCGCACACCGATTGGTCCGCTTTCGCTGCGTTTATTAGTATAACCCAGCGTTGGCGTCCCGCTCCATAAACACGCCTCGCCGCCCGGCTGGTTCCATGCTTGCGGAAAATCCCCTTCGGGGTCAGCCCCGGAACGGGATCGGCAGGGGTCTGCCATGAAAATACCTTATCCGATACCATATGGTGTGCCCTCAGTCGCGAGAGATCTTCATCATACGTGGTGTCGCGGCCGCGCGACATGTTCAACTACCTTGGAATAAGCGGGGTGATGCGGGCCGTGGTGCGGTGGAGCCGGGCGTTGATGAGCAGGCCCAGCGATTCCAGCGGGGGCAGCGGGACCATCTTCAAGGGATTGACGCGCATGAGCGGCGTAAGGGCCCCGAGGACGTCCCGGAGGTTGTTGCAGCCCTCGGCAACGCGTACCGCCTTCTTCCCCAGCCTGCGGATCAGCTCCGGGTAGGCCTCCTCGCGGGCGCAGTCCCCGACCACGAACACCCTTCCCTCCAGCTTGCGCAGCTCGTTTTGGTCCAGGCCTTTGCCCATGACGATGTTGAACCCCCCTTTGCCTTGAAGGTCGACGTACAGGTATTGGAGCACCATACGGGTGTTGAGACTACAGCCCTCCGGACAGCAGCGTTCCCTGCCCTCTATGATGGTTACATCATCTGGATATACATCCAGGATCTCGCAGGTAAACTCGCGCCGGAACGGCTCGCGGTCCCCTACCACCTCGATCTCGTCCAGGTCGATGGTCCCCCACCCGTCCTCCTCCGACAGCCTGAGATGCTCGACCGCGGAGGGGTCGATGCCCATGATGTCGCAACCTACGGCATCAACCGCAAGAGTGTCGTCCCCGCCGATGAGCACGTCCAGGCGCTCGGCGCATCTATCCACCAGGCCCTCCGCGTGGTCGTGGCCGTGGTTCATGGCGTAGATGCCATCGATGAGGGTGAAATCGGGCCGGATGACGGCATAGATGTCGGCGAGCTTGCGGTGGAGGTTGTAGTTGTGGTCCCGTATGCGGTCCTTCTGCATGATCAGGCCGAACTGGTTCTTGACCCCCAGGGTGACCGTGCCCATGGAATGCGTCTTCAGCTTGGGAAGGTTGAGATACAGGTTGTCCTCTCGGCCGTCGATGAGGCGTTCCTTGATCCAGCGGGATACATGCACGTTGTATCCGAGGGTGGGCAGCATGACCTCCACCTGTTTTCCTTCGTCGAGATAGAGGGGAACGGCGCCCGCGTCCTTCGCCGCTCTGTCCATGCCGGTTATGCGGAAGACGAGGCGGGTGAAAGCGGCCTGGGTGCAGTTCTCCATGACGTAGACTTCGCGGGCTCCCGCTTCCCTGAAGAGCCGTGCCGCCGCGGAGACGACCGCGGGGTCGGTGAAGCTGTGGGACTTGTAATCGACGGCATTGACCTTGATGAAGACGCTTCTCTTCCTCCCCAGGACCTCCCCTATCCCCCCGAAAGGCGCGAAGATCTCTTCCACCGCCGTTGCTATGCCGTTCCGCACCGGGACTACTGCGACCTTGCTCATCTTCCCCTCCTTGTCACGATATCGCTCCCGCCGCCTCCTGGCTTCAGCGCCGTCTCATGCCCGCCTCCCGACGCGTGCTCCTTCAGTCCCGGCAAGCGATGGCGGACAGCTCCACCTGGAATCCCCCCAACAGAGAAACGCCCATCGCGGACCTCGAAGGATAGGGCGGCTCGAAATACTCCTCGTACACCTCGTTGAACGCCATGAGGTCCTCGATGTCCGCGAGGTAGACGTTTACCGAGAGGACCTTATCCAGTCCGCTTCCCGCGGCCTCCAACAGGTTCCTGAGGTTGCGCAGGACCACCATGGCTTCCTCGCGTATATCGCCAGCGACCTCCTTGCCGTCGGGATTGACGGCAAGCAGTCCGGACACGAAGACCAGGTCCCCCCGAACGACCGCCGGCGAATACGGACCTCTCGCTACTGGTATGCCTTCTCCGGTTACGCTTTCGAACTCATCCGCCATGACGCTCACCCCCTTGCCAACGAGTATAACATGCGATGGTGCCACCCCCGGATAGCGGTCATTCTCGCGTCTGGCCTCATGCGGGGTCCTTGCGCGAGAAACACGGGTAGCAATCAAAGGAGACACGTGATCGCGTGGCCGGGCCGTGCCTTGGATTCCGGGCCTCCCGCGAGGAGTGTCGGTGGCGGGATAGGAAACGCGTAATGGCGGGATCGGGTCAGCAAAGGTCGAGCAGCGACCGGCATCTGCCTCCGCGGTGGTGCCGCGGCGGCGCGCCGCGGACGGCTGGCCTCGTGCCAGCCCCTTACAGGACTTCGGTGATGGTGAGGCGGTAGCGGGAGGAAGCGCGCGAGCCGGGAGAGTAGATGCGGGCGAGCAGCACGTAGGAGAGCGCGAGGAGGCCGAAGCCGAATACGAGGCCGAAGACTACGGTGATCCCGCCGCCGAAAAGCGCCGAGCCCACCCAGGAACCCAGGCCGATCCCGACCAGGAACGCCAGCAGCGGTATGCCGTAGAGGATGTATGCCGCGCGGATGGAGGTGCCGGCCGGCAAGTCCACCACGACGCGGTCGCCCTTCTTCGCCCCCGCCCTGTTGTCCGCCTCCGCGAGCATGGTGTCGCCGTCCACCAGGACGCAGCACGAGCCGCAGCCCTCGCAGAGGCGGCTGCGCCGCAGGAGGACCTCGGCGGTGTCTCCGCGCACGGCCACCACCGTCCCCTCCTCGCGCCGCTTGCGAGTGGCGGCGGGGTAGTCGAAGAGTTCGCCTGTTTCCCTGGGCTCCCCCGTTTCAGCCGCTCCTCCCTCATTCACCGCCTGCATCTCCCTTGCGGCCGCCCTCGGGCATAACCGTACTGCTTACTTCCCGGTTCACCATTTCATGATCATGGTTGCATTCGGTACGCCACCGTGATCATGAAGCGGTGTCCTTCGCGGCCATGCATTTCTCCGCATCCGCGCCGAAATCCTCCTCGCACTTCATATTGTACTGGAGAAGTAGACCGTCTTGCCCTTGCAACGCGAAGCGGCCGCGGCGTCCTTTTTTCTTATCTTCATCCCACACACGGGATCGACGGCTTTTCGCATCATCTCCGGCCTCCTTCCCTTCCCAACCGCGGGCAGCCCCTCCTGCTTTCCATGCTAGTGCTTCTTCCGCAGGCTTGCCACCTCCACCCCGTTCCTCCCGCCCTGCTTGGCGACGAATGCATAGGTAAGGACTGGCGACCTCGGCGACGCGGTAAACGCGGGAGGACTTGGGTTCAAACGGAACTTCCGAGCCATAATTCGGCCGACTTCAATAAAGCCCCGGCAAGAAGGGGGGATATCATGTTTCCGTCAACCCGCCTTCTTAGTACTCCGGTCCGTAAATACGGTAACGTATCGAGAGCGTCGATCGAATGCGAGCGTATTTACGGACCGGAGTACTTAGTAACTCTGTAGAGTGAAGACCAATCCCGCATGTGGCTTCTCCCGCATTTTTACGATTTAGAGTACTCTATGGCTCGGAAGTTCCGTTAAAATGCCCCTATGGACGAGGGAATCAAACCGGAGGCACCACCGTCACCGCACCTGGAGGCGCCACCGTCACCGGACCGTTCCAGGCTGCGGCGCGGCCTCGTGTTCGCGGTAGCCCTGTCCGCCGCTACCTTGATAGTCATCTCCCTCACCACCCTGGACCGGGAGACTTTCACCGCCCTATCCGATCTATCTCCGGGCTTCCTCGTCCTCGCCGCCGCCCTCTCCCTCGGGAGGTGGCTGTGGTCCGTGGCGCGCATGAAATTACTGGTAGGCTCCGTAGGCCGCGGGGTGCCCTGGCGCAATATCCTCAAGACGGTCTACGCGGGATACTTCACCGGGCTCATCACTCCCCTGCGGGTGGGGGGCGTAACGGGGGAGATGTTCTTCCTCTACGAATACGGGCTGGGCGCGGGAGAGGCGGTTGCGGTGGTCTCCTTCGGCGCCTGCATCTCCACCGCCCTGCTCATGCTCCTCTTCCCCTTCGCCATATGGATCTCCAGCAGCTACATACACCTGTCACTGTCCATCCAGGGGATCCTCTTCTCCGCCCTGGCCGTCGGCCTGCTCTACCTGGCCCTGGTGCTCTGGGCCATCCTGCGTCCCCATGCCACGGTCGGCAAGACCCTGCTCGACCACTCGCCCGCGTTCCTGCGCGAACGCGCCTGGTACCGCCGTTTCCTGGAGCGCCTCTCCGCCGAGATCCAGGCCTTCGCCTCATACCTGCGGCGGCTCGCGGGCATTGGCAAGGCGAGACTGTCGGCGGTGGTGATCCTGACCCTTCTCTACTGGTTCACCGGCTTCCTGGCCATCCCCATGGCGGTCATCGGCCTGGGATACGGCTCGTACTTCTGGCAGGCGGTGGTAGCGCAACTGGTAGTCCATATCCTCATGCCCTTCGTTCCCACTCCCGGGGGGAGCGGCATCGGCGAAGTCGGGTTCTTCTATGTCTACAGGAGCATCCTCCCCGACGTCGGCGCGGCGGGGCTGCTCACCCTCATCTGGCGCTTTATTGATTTCTATCTCGGCCTGCTGGTGGGCGGAGCCGCGTTCATCCTCGTCATGAGGGACATGGGCAAGGCGCCCCGCGTGGCTTTCGCGGAAGAACCGGCCGAGGAGCCGGCCAAGACGCTTGAGGAGGGACCGGCTTCCGCCGAGGAAGACGCCTGATCCCGAGGCTCAGTAATTTGGTTCTTCTGCTAGAAAGGGGGCCGAGACCGGCGGCCGTGCCGCCTCGGGCACGATCCGGGTCTGGCCCCGAAGTATGCGTACGCTGCGTTGGAGGATGTTTGAAATCGGGATCTCCGCTCCCCGACTTCCACACCATTGATATAATCGATGCGTGTCCGAGTAAGGCGGCCATGAAAGGAGAGAGCATGTTCGGCTCCGACGACCTCACGGCGATCATCGGCGAAAGGATCAATCCCACCGGCCGCGCGAAGCTGGCGGAGGAGCTGCGGGAGGGAATGCTGGACAGGGCGCTCTCCGACGCCGCGGCGCAGGCCGCGGCGGGCGCGGACTATATCGACGTCAACGTGGGCGCCGCGGGCGTGGACGAGGTATCCCTGCTCCCCCGGCTGGTGCGGGAAGTGGCGGCTGAGACGGGGCTGCCGGTCTGCGTGGACTCCGCCGATCCCGCCGCTCTCGCCGCTGCCCTCGAGGTGTACGGCGTGCCGGAGGCCATCGTGAACTCGGTGACCGCCGACGCCGAGAGCATGGACGCGGTGCTGCCCCTGGTGGGCGAGCGCGGGTGCTACGTCATCGCCATGACCAAGGACAGGGACGGCATACCGGCCACGGCCGCCGGGAGGATGGCCCTGGCGGAGCGCATCGTGGAGCGCGCCTCCTCCTTCGGCATCCCGGCGCGGAAGGTGCTCGTGGACTGCCTCACCCTCCCCGCCGCCACCGATAGCGACGCCACGCCGGTCACCCTGAGCGCCATCGCGGACATCCGGCGGGAGCTGGGATGCCCGGTGGTCCTGGGCGCCTCGAACATCAGTTTCGGCATGCCCGAGAGGCCGGTGATCAACGCCGCCTTCCTCGCCCTGGCGGTGCAGGCGGGGCTCGCCGCGGCCATCGTCAATCCCCTTGAAGAAGGCCTGGTCCTCTCCATCCGCGCCGCCGATTTCCTGCTGGGAAAGGACAAGATGGGCCGGGCGTACCTCAGCCACTACCGCGCCCACAAAGCGTGAGAAGCAGGGTTTCGTGGACTACGGTGTAACCGTTCAGCCCCGGGGGTCGCGGCTGCCGTGCAGGGGCGACGAGGACCTCCTCTCCGCGCTGCACCGCGCCGGCATGGAGGTGGAGAGCATATGCGGCGGCTTGGGCATCTGCGGCAAGTGCAGGGTGCGCATCCTGGAGGGGAAGGCGAGCGAGCCCACCCTGGAAGAGGAGGACCACCTCGCACAGGAACGACTGCATGCCGGCCTGCGGCTGGCATGCCAGACATACCCGTTGAGCGACCTCACCCTCCATATCCCCGACTACTCCCTTTCCTCCGGCCAGAAGCTGCAGCTCGACTGCGAGCTGGAGGTGGGAGATTTCGCTCCCGCCGTGGAGTACTACGACGTCGAGGTGGAAATGCCGGCCTCTCCCGGCGACGCGGGCTCCGACCTCCACCGCCTGGAGGAAGCGCTGCGCGCCGCGGAACCCGGCCTGGAGGCGATAACGGCGGACCTCGCCGGCTTGAGGTGCCTTCCCCCGCTGCTGCGGGAGGAGCGGGGCAAGGTCCGCGCCGTGATGCGCGCGGGCGAGCTGCTGGGAACGATTACCAGGCGGCGTTCTCCCCTGGGGGTGGCGGTCGACCTCGGCAGCACCAAGATCGCCCTCTTCCTTTACGACCTGGCGGATGGCGGCCCGCTCGCCAGCCACGGCTTCATCAACCCGCAGGTCCCGCACGGCGAGGACATCGTCACCCGCATCCAGTACGCGGTGGAGAAGGACCCCTCCCGCCTGGGCGCCCTGGTGGTGGAGGGCATCAACGCCGAACTCACCGGCATGCTCGAGGAGGCGGGGCGCTCGCGGGAGGATATCTTCGAGATGGTGCTGGTGGGAAACACCGCCATGCACCACCTCTTCCTGGGCCTGCCCGTGGCCCAACTGGGCAGGAGCCCCTACCTGTCCGCCACCGACCTGGCCCTGGAGGTGAAGGCGCGGGACCTCGGGCTGGAGCTGAACCCCGCCGCCGTCCTCTACCTGCCGCCGCCCATAGCGGGCTACGTCGGCTCCGACCACCTGGCGGCGGTGGCCGCCGCCCGCCTGTGGGAGAGGCCGGGCCCGTGCATGCTCCTGGACATCGGCACCAACACCGAGGTGGCCCTGCAGACGGACGGGCGCATCCGCTCCTGTTCGTGCGCCTCCGGCCCCGCCTTCGAGGGCGGCGGCCTGAGCCAGGGTATGCGCGCCGGCGAGGGCGCTATCGATGGAGTATCCATCGACCCCGCCGGCGGCTTGCCGCGCCTCTCGGTCATCGGGGACGCGCCGCCCAGGGGCATCTGCGGCTCGGGGATACTCTCGCTGCTCGCGGCGCTCGCGGAGGCGGGGGTAGTCGACGCCTCGGGGCGCATGCTCGAAGGCCGGCCGGGAGTCGAACGCCGCGGCGAGGAACCCGTATATCGCCTCGCTCCCCCAAGCGAGGCGAACCCCGAGGGGGTGGCGGTGACCCAGGGGATATCCGCGAGATCCAGAAGGCCAAGGGGGCCATACGCGCCGGCGTGGACGCCCTCCTCGCGGAGGCGGGGGTCGCATATGGAGAGCTTGAGGAGGTCATCCTGGCCGGGGCCTTCGGCACCTGTATCGATCCGGCAGCCGCCCTTGCCGTCGCCCTGCTTCCCCCCGTGGCCCCGGAGCGCGTCAACCGCGTGGGAAACGCGGCTGGGGCCGGAGCCCGTTCCATGCTCCTCTCCGCCCCCGCGCGCCGGGAGGCCGAGGAACTGGCGGGACGGCTCGAATACCTGGAGCTGTCCGCCTACCCCGGGTTGGGCACCCTCTTCGCCGCCGGCATGTACCTCTCCGAGGAGGCGGTGAGCGAGGCCAGGCGCCGCCTCAAGCCCTGACGACTCGCTCCCGCAGCCATCCGGCTATACCCGGCGGTGAATAAGGCCATCGCCTTCGCCCTCGACCTTTTGGCGCCCTCTGTTCCACAACGCCTCCCAGGTGATGATCCCGCTGGTGATAGCGGTGATCATCGGGATCCTCCTCGAGCCCTTCGTCGCCTTCATGACCCGCCACCGTATACCGAGATGGCTGGCGACCCTGATCATGATGATCGTCATCGTCGTCGTCATAGCCGGCTTCCTGGCCGTTATCGTATACGGCGTCTCCACCCAGGCCGGCGCCATCGGCGCCCAGGTCGAGCAGGGCGTCAACCGCATCCAGAACTGGCTGGACAACCTGGAGGTGAGCGGGGGCTTCGCCCTGTGGGTGAAGCAGCAGATCGAGAAGGCCTGGCCGACCATCACCGACGGCATAGCCAGCGAGCTCACCGGCAGCGTGCACGGCCTGACCTCCTTCCTCGTCGGGGCTTTCATCGGCTTCTTCATCCTCATGTTCATCCTTGCCGACGACGGCACCATCAAGAACTTCGTGGCCGGCCACCTCGGGGTGCCCCGAAAGACCGGCGTCATGATCATGAACGAGGTCTATGCCTCCATCCGCGGCTACTTCAAGGGCACCACCATCATCGCCACCGTCGATACCATCCTCGTCGTGACGGTATCCCTCATCCTCAGGCTTCCCCTGGTGGGGGCGATCGGCCTGGTGAGCTTCGTAACCTGCTTCATACCGTCTTTCGGAGGGTACATCGGGGGCGCCTTCGCCGTGTTCATCGCGATAGCGTCCCAGGGGCTGACCGCCGGCATCGTCATGCTGGTGCTGGTGATCCTCATCCACACCGTGATGCAGAACCCGGTCCAGGCCATCGCCTACGGCAAGACCCTGCAACTGCACCCGCTCTTGGCGCTGCTGGTCACCCTGCTCGGGGCGGTCTACGCCGGTGTCTTCGGGGCCATCCTCGCCGTGCCCCTCACCGCGGTGTTGCTCAAGGTCTCCAGCGGGCTCAAGCGGAGCCGCGAAGAAGAGGGGGGCGAGTCGGCGCTCGACAGCGGCCCGCAGGTCGCTGAGGGAACGACCCGCCCGGCTGACGAACCGGCATAACGGCGTTCGGGACCCCGATTATCGGGTTGCCTGTCATTGGCAACCATTCCTGGAGACTTCATCCTCGGGCTTGCTTTCGAGACCTTCGTCCCTTGCCTTTGAGTTGGTTCACCGTGCTACCACTCGGGAATCCGTAGACCTGCCGGTGGTGGCCGGAGGGGGCGGCGCACGGCGCCCCTTTTACAGCTCGCCCTTGTCCGCGAAATATATGACCCCCTCCAACGTAAGGCCGGGGCCAGGCTGCAGCGCCTTTCCCCGGCCTTTCATTATGCGCATGCGGCAATGCGATCCGGTCACTCGCTGACGATGGCCTCGCCCGCCACCAGGGCCAGGAAATCGTTGGAGCCGTCCTCGATCATGCCCGCCCGCGCGTCCCGGAAGAGCTTCTCGATGGTCGACTCCTTGGAAAGGCCGAAGCCGCCCATGAGCTGCACCGCCTCGTTGGCCACCTCGAAAGCCGCCTGGGTGCAGAAGACCTTGGAGGCGATGGAGTAGTGGGTGAAGGGCGGGTTGGTGTTGAAGTTGAACTCCATCACCGTGCGGGAGAAGGCACGGCAGGCCTCCACCAGTTTGAACATGTGGAAGAGCTTGAAGCGCACCATCTGGTGCTCGATGAGTTTCTTGCCCCCCTGCACCCGCTCCCTGCAGTAGGCCAACGCCTCCTCGTAGCAGGCCCTCGCCACGCCGGTGAAGAAGGCGCCCATGCTGGCGTTGGCGGTGGAGAGGGTGACGTCGAGGATGGCCTCGTAGCTCTCCTGGTCCACGATCATATATTCTTTGGGCACCCGCACGTTGTCGAAGAAGATCTCCCCCTGGTTGAGGGCTCGCTGCCCCAGCTTGTTCCAGGGCTTGCCCTTGGATACGCCCGGCAGGTCCAGGGGCACGATGCAGATGCCGCCGCCCGCCATGCCCATCTCGGGGTCGATGGTGAGGTAGGCGCAGGCGTGGGTGGCGATGGTGCCGCAGGATACCCAGGCGGCCTTGGAGCCGTTGATCACGTAGTCATCGCCGTCCAGCGTGGCGCGGCAGGCCGTCCTGGCGATCTCGGGGTCCGAGAACTGCTCCGTGAAGGGCGCCAGGGTGTCGGAGCCGTGGTCGGGCTCGGTGATGGCCCAGCACCCGATGATCTTGGCCTCCTCGTCCTCGCAATAGGGCCTGATGATGTTGTCGATGAGGAATTCCGTGGGCACCATGCTGGCGATGAAGGCCGGGAAGCAGGCCACGCCGAACGAGATCGCGAAGTCGACGCTCCCCCAGGAGATCTCCTCGAAGAGCATGTGCACCTCCAGGGGCGAGAATCCCCCGCCGCCGTAGATCTCCGGCAGCAGGATCTTGTGCATGCCTATCTTGTAGCCTTTCTTGAACACCTCCCAGAAGATGGACTCCCTGGCGATGACGTCCTCGGGGTCGAGCTTGTCCAGCTCGAGGCTGGCGGGGCGCAGCACCTCCGCGGCGAAGGTATGCACCATGTCGCGGTTCATCTTCTGCACCTTGGTGATTCCCAGGTTCAGGTCCATATAACTCACATCGCACCTCCTTTGGTAGGGGGTCGGGTTCCGAATATCGAATATCTAGCCATTTATTACCATTATATTGCAAGCTTTACCTGATATCCCGATATTCGATACCTGTCCAGAAAATACACTCTCCGGTACCATGTGTCGTGCCCTCAGTCGCGGGAGACTTTCGTCCTCGTTGGTGTCGCGGCCGCGCGACACGTGTGACCGACCCCTTTCACTTATGATCCTCGAGTTTATACACGTTATCAGCGTCCTTGGAGAACTGTTCCTTCAGGATACGGTCCAGGTACTTCTCCGATGCGCTCTTTGGTATCTCCTCCACCACCTGGAGGTAGGAGGGCACGGAGTTCGGCTCCAGCCCCTCCTTCGCCACCTCGAACACGGAGGCGGGATCGACGGTCCTGCCCGCGAATGGGGCCACCGCGGCCACCAGGTCGCTCTCGCCCGGCGCGCCCGATGCCGCGGGGATACCGTAGACGCACACCTCCGAGACGTCGGGGTGCTCCCCGATTACCTTCTCCACATAGGAGGGGATGATGAAGTCTCCCGCGCGCCGCAGGCCGCCGCCCTCCTTGCGGTAGTCGAAGAAGAGCCATCCCTCCCCGTCCTTGTGGACCATGTCGCCGGTGCGCAGCCAGCCGCCGCGGGTCTTGGCCTCCGAGTCCTTCTCGCGCCCGTAGTATTCCACCTCGGGCTTGACGTTCATGGCGCGCATGAGCAGCTCGCCGGTGACCCCGGGCGGAACCTCGTCGTCGTTCTCGTCCACGACGATGGCTTCCATCAGGCCATCCAGCGGCTTGCCGAAGGAACCGATGGGTCCCTCGCCGATGGGCTTGTACGCGAAGCCTCCCTCCACCGCGCCGTACCACTCCAGGATCTTCACGCCGAACCTCTTCTCGAAGGCCTCCCAGATGGGCGCCGGGGTGCCGGCGGAGATGACCACCTCCACCGGATTGTCGGCGTCGTCCGGCTTCGGAGGCTCGTTGTAGATCCCCGCCATCATCCCTCCCAGCAGGGAGAAGGTGGTGCAGCCGTACTTGCGGCAGATGTCCCAGATGCGGCTCTTGGTGAATTTCTGGCTGATCACCCCCAGTATACCCATGGCCAGGGCGGGCAGCAGGGTTATCGCCATGGCGTTGCCGTGCGTCAGGGAAAGGCCGGTGTAGAGGGCTGACTCCGGGGTGTATTTCCAGATCATCGCCGGTGCGAGGGTGGAGAACATGAGGGTGCGGCTCGATTTGATCACCACCCCCTTGGGATTGCCGGTGACCCCCGAGGTGTAGATGATGGCCATGGGCAGGTTGGGGTCGTCCACCCGCCCCTCGACCTCGAAGATGTCCGGACCGGCCAGGATCTCGTTGATGGTGGGGTATCTGTTCGCGAGATCGGGGTCCGCGTCGGGCTTGAGGTTGAGCCAGATCCTCTCGATACCCTTGATCTCCCTGGCGACCCTTTCAACCTCGGGCAGGAGGTCGCCAGTGGTGATCACCGCCTTCGCCTTGCAGTCCTGCAACATGTAGCCCAGCTTCTCCCCCTTGGTGCGAGGATCTATGGGAACGCCGACGATCCCCAGGAGGTTGGCCGCGCCCGAAGCGACGACCGACTCGGGATGGTTGCGCATCACCGAGGCCACCGCGTCGCCCCTGCCGATGCCGAGGTCCCTGTAGGCCCTGGCCAGCTTGAAAGCGCTGGCGGCGATCTCCTTGTAGGTGAGCGGCTCGTCCGCATACAGGCCGCCGTTCTCGAATATCAAGCCTATTTTATCCGGATTCTCCTCCAGTCTCATCTCCATGATGTTGGACATCAATGCCGGGTTCTTCTCGCTCACGGACATCACCCTTTCAAGCTTTCGGCCGTTCTCTTCCGATCGGGCCCGCAGTATCGATTACCCTGCCGCCATCAACCATCATATGGTAATTTATGCCTTTTGATCCGATACCCGAGACCAGCCCCATCACCCTAACGCGCCCATGAAGCGCCGATGCGTCAATGGCCCCGTCACGCTTCCCCGCGACGCCGCGCCGTTCCCTGCGTCGCGGGGGCGCCAACCGGCGGCCCCGGGGTCGCTCATTCCTGGGCCGCGCCCATGAAGCGCCGCACGAAGGAGGGGAACTCCTTGGCGAACTTCTCGTCCCACTCCTCCTTCGGCCAGTACTCGTGGCGGTCGAAGAACGGATCCTTGGTCTCGTAGCTGACCGTCACGCCGACGCAGAAATCCACGTCGTCGATGAACCCGCAGGCCGGCGCGGCGGCTCCGACGGACTGGAAGACGCGGCAGTGCAATCCGTGGTAATACGCCACGAACGACGCGGCGTTGGCGGCCATGTGCACGTCGTAGACTATGAAATGGCAGCAGGGCCCGTTGATTATGGACTCCACCGTCTCCGCCTTGTTCAGCTCCTTGCAGGTGGGGAAGCCGCAGGCGCCGCAGTCGAAATTGTAAACCGACTTGCGTTTCGCCCCGATGAGCAGCGATCTCCCGTCATGCTCCGCGATGTGCAGGCAGTTCTTGCCGTCCCGGTAAAACAGGGGGGATATCTCTGCCAGCCCCTCGCAGTAGCCGGCTATGTCGACGTGTTCCGCCGGGCCGATGGCCGAAATCTTGAGCTTCGACTTGCCGAACCTCATCGCCGTTTTGGCCGCGACGGCCATGAGTTCGATCGCCCTATCCATGCCCCCGCGCAGCAAATCCTCCGAGCTTGTCACCGCCATTATGCTTACCTCCCTCTTCTAGCAGTAGATGGACCTGAAGACCGGGAAGAGCCGGTTGATGAGCCTGTTCTGCAGTGACTGGTTGTTGTACAGGTGCCAGTCCCTCGGCAGGTCCCGGAAGGGGCTCTTCTCCGTGACGGAGATCAGGAATCCCATGGCGATGCCGCACTGATGCGGAACCAGGCCCATCCTGATCGCGGCCGCCCCCACGGACATCTTAATGGTGTGATCGATACCCAGTTGCCTCGCGAGGGTCACCGCGCCGTTCAGCGCGTAGACCATGTTCATGGAGCGCAGCAGGCAGAACGGACCGCGGAAGGCCACCGAGGGCTCATCCGGGATCTTCTCCTTCTTCATGAACTCGTCGCAGATAAGGTAACCGCACAAATTGCAGCTCGAGTACATGGGGTCGTGCCCGGAGCGCCGGTCGGTCATGATGAGCGCGACGTCCGAGTCGCGCACCTGCACGGCGTCCGAGCGGAAGAAGTCCCAGGCCGGATTGTCGTCGGCCATCTTCTCCACGCAGATGGCGATGTCCTCGATCTCATCCCGGTCCTCGATGAGATGTATGCTGACTACGTCCACTCCGCCTATTCTCGGAGCCGTAACCGCCGAGGCGAACAGGAGCCTGGCGGCCGCCCGCGCGGACTCCAGCCTCGCCTCCTCGTATTCCCTCATCCTTCTCTCCATCCTGCACCTCCTCATTACCTCTGAAAACATCCTTAACCCATCACCACGAGCGAAAGCTCCTTGCGCAAAGGGCGTTCCCGGGTCGCGGGAAAGCGCCGGCGCAAGGTCGAACCGGCTTCTCCGCAAGCTTCCGCGGCACGAATCCCGAAATTCCGGAACTTCCGTCCCCGGAGCCGCGCTGGCCCCCGAGGTAACCGCCGGAAACCCCTCATCCCTGATACCGCTCGGGGGGTTCCCGCCTTTACTTCGGGAGCCCGTATTCGTCGCAGATGGCGGGGTAGGCCTCGTAGGCCGGCTTGAGCAGCGGAAGCATGCCCAGGATCTTGGCCATGGGGCCCTTGGCCTTGATCTTTCTCTTGGCAAGGGCCACGGGGAGCTTGAGCTTCTGCAGCCAGAAGTCGTGGCAGTCGTCGCCCGCCAGGAACATGACGACGTCTCCGTCCTCGTCCCTCTTGCCCAGGAAGAGCTCGGGCTTGTCGGCTCCGTGCAGCAGCCAGATCTCGCCGTCGGGGTCGTTGATGGCGAACTGCACGTTGATGTTCTCCTCGTAGAACTTCTTGTTGACGCCCTCGTCCTCGAGCAGCTTGGTAAACAGCTTGCCCAGGACCTCGTACATGTGGTCGGTGTCCTTGAAAACCGGCATAGCATACACCCCTTTCCCTCCGTGAAACTACCTGTACGCCGAGACTTGACAGCTATCATACATACCCGAGTATGATACTAAGGTATCCGAAGTGCAGCCCCTCGTCAAGCCAGGTTCTTGTTTTATCGCGAACGCGGCGCGATGGCGAGGCCCCCGGCGCGGCATAAGGAGACCCGGCGGATATTGTACGCGGGCGCCGAATATAGTAGATTTTCCCTTATCGGGGGATGGGGGAGGAAACGGGAGGCCGGTAACCAGTCATGGCGAAAAAGAAGATAACCCCCAGGGTCGAGAGAGGCATGCAGACGCGGCAGGCTATCTTCGATACCGCGGTCGACCTTTTCGCCCGGAAGGGGTACGACAAGGTGACCGTGGAGGAAATCTGCGCGAAGGTGGGAGTCACCAAGGGGGCCTTCTACAACCACTTCAAGTCCAAGGACCAGATCATCCTGGAGGAATTCATGCGCATGGACGAGCATTACGTCGGGGTCGCGCAGGAGATATCCGGGATGGAAAGCAGCGTGGAGAAATTGCGCGTATTCCACCGCGAGGCGATAAAGCTCATGTCCGACCTCGGGGCGACCATCTTGAAGGTTGTATATCACTCTCAGATAGCTCCCAACATGAGGAAGCCATACCTCACGGACAGCAGGCGCTTCCTCTACAAGATAACCAACGAACTGGTGAAGGAAGGCCAGGAAAAGGGCGAGATCCGGGCGGACATCACCAGCGAGGAGATGTCGGTCATGCTCATCAACTGCTTCCGGGGCCAGATCTACCACTGGTGCCTGGCCAATGGCTCCTTCGACCTTGTGGATACCTGCGAGCGCCTCTTCGACCTCATGCTTGAAAGCCTTGCCGGCAGGCATTAGCGCGGGTCATGTCTCGAATATCGGGTATTAAGCCATTTACTACCAATATATGGCAGTGAAGCGCTGGCCGATCACCGCCGGGATGCCCATGGAGAGGGCGGGGAAGAGGGTCACCGCCTGGGCGTTGCCGTGCGCCAGGGAAAGCCCGGTATATAGAACGTCGTCCGGCCGGCAGTCCCACACCAGGTATCCCGGCAGGCAGTACATGGCGTTGCGTCGGGAGTCCAGCGCTACCCCTTGGGGTTCCCGGTCGCGCCGGAGGTGTAGATGGTCTGCACCGGCAGGCCGGGGTCCTCTTCCTTCCCCTCCAGGGGGGATGTCATGCGGCGCCCCAGCATCTCGTCGACGGGCGGATACCTGCCGGCCAGTGCCTGGGCCGCATCCGGTTTAAGGCTGAGATAGATATCCTCGAGGCTGGGGGCCTTCTCGACCGCCGCCTCGACCTCCGGGAGCAGGTCCGCGGTGGTGATCACCGCGCGCGTCGCAGTCCGTAAGCTGGTAAGCCAGCTTCTCCCCGCGGGCGCGTGGATCGATAGGAACCAGCACCGTGCCCAGCATGGAGCACGCGGCCAGGGCGTATATGAACTCGGGGTGGTTGCGCATGACCATGGCATGCTTGTCTCCACGCTTAAGACCAGCCTCCCGCAGTCCCCACGCCATACGCACGGAGTTGCCGTAGAGTTGCGCATAGGCGAGGCGGTCGTCGGGATAAAGCCCCCCGTTGGCTTCTCGAGCCTGATACACTGTATCTGTAATTGCGGTTCCGTCTGCGCCGCCATTAGCCCGGGGAACTACCAGGTCGGTTGCAGCGGGCGCGCAAGGACCCGACTGCGCTTGTAGATGACCTCCTCCACCGGGGTCAGCCCCTCGATGCCCTCCACCTCGGGAGGATTGGGATAGCCGTCGTCGGGATGGAGGAGCATGGTCTTGAAGACTCCTTCCTCCACATTGCAGAAGCCCCGCATGTAGATGGCGTCCTTCTCGCAGTGTGCCACGCAGGCCGAGCAGGGCATGCATGCCATGCCCTCGATCATCCTCGCCTTCTCCCCGACCAGCTCGAGACAGGCGCACAAGGGCATGCCTGCAGGCAGTTCCCGCACCCCGTGCACTTCTCCTCGTCCACGACGATAGTGGAATTGGACCACACGCCTGGTTCCGCCGGAAGATAGGTATGCCTGAACTTGTCGAAAGCCATTTCCGTAGCCCCTTTCGGATATCCCCCTTATCAGACCTTCTTGGTTATAATCCTACCCGGGCATGGGTTTCGCGTGGGAGCGAGCGGACAGCCCGCAACGCCTCCGCCGCTCATCCCGCTCCCGCGGCTTTGGGAGCGAGCGGACAGCGTGAACCCGTCCCTTTACAATGCACTACTTTTCCCCGGGATGGGTTTCGCGTGGGAGCGAGCGGAGACCGAAAACCCATCCCCTTCACATTCACACCTTCTCCAGTATATGGATACACATGGCCGCCTCGCCGGTGCCGATGAAACCGCCTCCGTTCTCGGCCATGGCGATCCTCGCCCCCTCCACCTGGCGCTTCCCCGCCTCACCGCGCAGTTGGGTGACCAGCTCGACCAGTTGGGCGATGCCCGAGGCGCCGATGGGATGGCCGCGGCACTCCAGGCCTCCCGAGGTGTTAACGGGCAGCTTGCCCCCCAGCCTGGT
>CAZQFX010000007.1:0-15885 GCA_964592775.1 uncultured Actinomycetota bacterium | reverse complement strand
AGAAGCCCAGTTCTTCGGTCTGCAGCAGTTCACCGAAAGCAGTGGCGTCGTGCACCTCGGCCAGGTCGATATCGTCCGGGCCCAGGCCGGCGACCTCGTAAGCCTTTTTGCTCAGCCGCTCCCCGATGAGGTCCATCGCGCCTCCCTCGGGAATGGAACCAGCGGTGAGCACGGAGGCCAGCACCTTCACCGGACGCGCGCCGGGAAAACGCTTCAATGCCCTGCCGGAGCACAGCAGCGCCGCCGTGGCTCCGTCCCCCATGGGCGCGCACATGGAACGGGTCAGGGGATAGGCCACGGGCCGGTCGTTGAGGACCTCGTCCACCGTCATGTCCATCTGGTATTGGGCCAGGGGATTGAGAGAAGCGTGGTAATGGTTCTTGGCGGCGATCATCGCCAGTTGCCGCTGCGTGGTGCCATATCTGTCCATGTGCATACGGGCGGCCATGGCATAGATATCCATGAAGGGGGAGCGTCCTCCCGCGCCTTCTCCACCTGCCGGCTCGCCTCCCGAGGCTTTCGCCTCCGCCGCCTTCTTCTCCATGTCCGCCTGGAACACAGCGAGTATTCCCTTGATGAACTCGACGTCGGTGTTGGACATGAACATCTCGAACATGGCCTGCTTGTCCTCGGGGTTGTACATCTTCTCCACCCCTATGGCCATGGCCACGTCGTAGGCCCCCGCCTTTACTCCCAGGTAGGCCCCATTGACCGCGCTGGTCGCCCCGGCGCAGGCGTTCTCCACGTTCATCACCGGGATACCCTCGATACCCAGGGGGGTGAGGGCCACCTGCCCGCGGATGGAATGCTGGCCGGTGACGATGCCCCAGAAGGAGTTGGAGAACCAGGCCGCCTCGATATCCTTCTTCTCCACCGGGCAGTCCGCGAGCAGTCCGTCCACCACCTCGGCGGTCATCTGTTTGATGCTCTTCTCCGGGTACTTGCCGAAACGGAACATACCTACGCCTATGATGTATACATCTTCCATCCCTGCCTCCTTTGAAAGCCGCGTACGTTCGTATTCAGACCTCTTCCATGATAATCGAAGTGGGCCTAAGTCTTACATACTCTGGTATGATACTATGGTATCTACTTGCCGCGCCACCATTAATCGCTATGCCGTTCCTTCCCGAGACCCAAGTGCCGCGACCCATCAATACGCTCGCATTCGACCGTCGCTCTCGGTACGTCACCGTATTTATGGCTCTTCGCCATTAAGTGTGGGCAATCAGGGTGGCATTTGATATGCGATGGTGTGCCCATACCTTAACTGCCAGCTCTTTTCCGTACTCGCGCTAAATCGCTTGCATCTCTCTACCCGCACTTCTGGGAGAAGAACCGTATTTATGAACCTGGGCAGCAAGCATGTAGCCGGAGCATGGTAGCGACCCACTCCGACCATGCAACCGCCGGGCTAATCCGTTTCCGAGAGCTCGAGGAGACGCAGCAGGGCTTCCTGGCTGGTCACGGGATACATCTGGCAGTACTTGGCATCCCGCATCAGGCGCTCCATGCCGTAGTCCCGCATGTAGCCGTAACCGCCGTGTATCTGCACCCCGTCCGTGGCGGACTTGCAAGCCCGCTCGGTGCAGCGCAGCCAGGCTACCATGGCGGGCGCCAATCCCTCGTCCTCGCAGGCCTTCTTCACCAGCGCCCGGCCCTGTTCCACCGCCGCGAGCATCTCGGCCAGGAAGATGCGCATCTGCTGGTGTTCGATGATCATCTTTCCCGCCTGGTATCTCTCGCGCGCGTATGCGTACGCCTTCCGCAGCGCATTGCGCGAGATACCGGTGGCGATCGCGGCCAGCCCCAGGAAGAGCTCCCTCTCCACCGCTTCCACCAGTCCGCCTCCGGATATCACGTTGGCCGGCTCCGCGCCATCGAGACGGACGGCTCCGGCCCGCGCCGCCCGCAGGCCCATCTGGTAAGGCTCGGCGGTTATCTCCACTCCGCCGGCGTCGCTTCGCAGCGTCACCGCCTGCGTGCCTCCCCCGCCGGAGGGGAAAAGCGTGATAAGGGAGCACTCCTGTGCGTTGAGGGCGAAGGGGACTTTTCCGCTCACCTTTCCGCCGGAGAGGGATATATCTCCGGGGAAGGCCAGGCAGGCGGGATAATCGTCCGGGCCCCCTCCCGTGATGAGGCCCTCGAACTCGCCGGACGCGGCGGGCAGCAGGGCGGCGTTGTGGGCCAGCATCGCCGCCGCCACTCCGGCCTCCTCCACCGCTATCTCCTCCAGGGCCACGCAGAAGGCATAGCTGTCCATACCTCCGCCCCCGGAATCCTCCGGGATGAGGGCGGCGAGCATGCCCATGTCCACCGCCTTGGACATGGCCTCCTTCACGCGCCCGGACGTGGGCTCGAAATCCAGCTGTTCCGCCCGCGGGGCCAGCTCCCTGGCCGCGTAGGCGGAGGCGGTCTCGCGCAGGATCCTGTATTCCTGCTCCTCCGTGACATCCGGAAGCCTGATCATCTACCTCACCCCCTTCTTGAAGGGGCCCGGTATCTCCACCTTGAGGGTCCCGGCGAACTCGGTGTTGTAGACCACCAGCCGGTTCAACTGGTTGGTGCCCTCGTAGATCTGGGTGAGTTTGGCGTCGCGGTAGGCTTTCTCCACCCATCGTCTCTCCTCCGAGCCGTCCATGCCCATCAGCTCCAGCGCCCGCGAGATCAGCTCCATGGCGTTGTCCGCGCAGGCGAACTTGGCCAGCGACGCCTTGGCAAGCATGTCCGTCGCGTCGTCGTCCTTGATGAAGTGGCGGAAGAGGATGTTCACCAGCCCCTTGCCGTAATAGGAATTGAGGAGGGCCGCGTACGGCTTCGACGCCCTCACCTGCCGCGGGACGAGGAAAGCCGAGAGGAAGAGCGGGTGCGTGAAGGCGTTGCGGAAGAGGGCGTCACCCGCCAGGCTGTGGCTGATATAGAGGCTGCGGCTCTCCTGGATGGCCGCCCACATGTCCGCCAGGGCCATGCGTATGCGGTCCTCGTCGATGGGGCGATGGCCGTTGCGCCGCTCCCTGGCCCAGGCGAGGAAATGCTCGAAGGCGCCGCGCGCGATGCCGGTGGCGATGGAGGCCACTGGTCCCCGCGAGGCGGCCATGATGATGAGGATGCCGTTGGCGATGCCGTCGCCCTCGTAACCCAGCACGTGGGAATCGGGGATGAAGACGTCCTCGAAGAGCAACTCGGCGGCGTGGCAGGCGCGCTGGCCCATCTTCAGCTCCACCCTGGGGATGGTAAATCCTTCCATGTCCCTCTCCGCCAGGAAAGTCGTCCAGGTCTCCAGGGGGCGCGAACGGTCGGTGGCGGCGGTCAGTGTAATGTACTTGGCCTCGCTGCCGCCGGAGATGAAGCACTTGCGGCCGTTGACGCGGTAGCCTCCCTTGACCTTCTTCGCCTCCAGGCCGATCTTCGCCACCTCCAGGAACTCCGGCTCCTCCACGTCGGTGCCCGCCGAGGGCTCGGTGATGGCGTAGGCCATGAGCACCGGGTTGCCTTTCTTCTCCTCCTCCACGATCTCGCGCAGGACGGATTCCCAGTGGGCCATGGCCCCCGAGGCGACGACCGGAGCTACCCCCAGGCTGTGCGCGGCTATGGCCAGCCCAATGCCGCCGCAGGCGGAGCACAGCTCTTCCGCCACCAGGGACATGCCGGTGACCATGTACTTGCTGGCCAGGCCGCCCAGCACCTCGGGGATGATCAGGGAGAAGAAGCGGTATTTGCAGGCCTCCCGCATCATTTCCCAGTCGAAGAAGTCCGGCTCGCGCTCCATGCGCCCGTCCAGTTCCAGGGCGCGGGGCAGCGCCACCTTGCGGTTGTAGTCCGCGGCGCCTTCCACCAGTCCGATAAGCCCCTCTATCCCCTTGCGGTCGTGTTCGTACAACGACTTGAGCACGGGGAAGTCGCCCAGCAGCTTCCTCCCCCTCTCGCTCATCACCTTGGCAGCCATAACCACTCCCCTTTCACCGCGAACATCTTGAGTCCCATACGTGAACGGGAACCGGTTGATACGCTACGACCCTCGTTATTGATAACGCTTGCCTCCCGCACGGAACCGGGACTGCACTAACGGCCTACCGAAGACGCATACACATCTTATAACAATGTCCGTTACGTGCAAACCGGGCCGGGTAGTGGCTTTCCTTTTCTCAAGCGTAAAGAAGGGCGCCGGCAGAGGGGCGCCGGATACCCCGAAAGCGCCATTGTTTGCGGTGTGGATGGGCGATTATAAGAGAACACGGGGAAGGGCGAGAAGGCCCTCCTTAAGGGGCAATGCCTATTATCACCAAAGGGACGGCGGGATTGTTCCTGCCATGCCGAAGGACGTTGTAGACCTCCCCCTCGTAATAAGCTACGCCGCTGGACATTTGGCTCTGCATGGATTTCATGGGCAATAGCTCAATACCAACATCGATAATTCCACCCGAATAGAAGAGCAGGTGTTTGACGAAAAGATCATACGCGACAAACGCATACTTCCCGAACTGAACTTCAATGGCGATATTCTCCTTGACGTAGTCCGTTTGCTTGTATGAACGTATTGGAGAATCAACTCCTCTGTCCAGAAGATATTTGCGTTGCTCTTCTAGGTCCAGCGTTACAAGTTCCTGCATAATGGAGTAATCCGTCGTAACGTAATATGAATAGCGGACTTCGTTCCAATCTCGCTCTCGAAAAAGCCTGCCGAATTCGCGATTCAATGTATCGGGGTTGTAAAGCTTCCGGCCCAGCATCGTTTTTTCTTTGCTGATCTTGGTTTTGAGGCTATCGGCATTTACCGATGTGATGATATCGCCTATTTCCTTGTATGTGTCTGGATGATGGACTAGCAGGTACTCCTCTCCATTAAGATGGGAATATCGCTCGATTATCTGCATGATACTTCCCCGTCCGTGAAGGGATTCCGCAGCAGCGACAGGTTGCCGGCCGGCTCATGGACGGGCTTGTCCGGACGGTAACGCAGAGTGCCTTGACATGCTTTTCTTACCCGCTCGCAAGCAATTCCGTAGTATTTATTATTTATCTCCGATCCCGCGGCCTTGCGATCATTGATAACCGCGGCCACCGCCGATGAGCCCACGCCCAGAAATGGGTCAAATACGATGTCCCCACCATTCGTTAGGGCGAGGACAAGCCGCTGAACCAAGGCGACGGGAAACTGGCAAGGGTGGCAGGTCTTCTCGACGTGGTTGCTCTTGACGTTGGGGATATCCCATACGTCGGTCGGGTTCTTGCCTTTCGGATTACACGAAAACTCCCCGGCATTGGGCCCCTTGAAGTGCTTCTTGCCGGGATATTTTTGCGGAACGCGCACGGGATCAAGGTTGAAGACATAATTATCTCCTTTTGTGAACCACAGGATGGTTTCATAGCGGCCTGAAAAACGTTTAGAGCAGTGCAGCCCGTGCTCGAAACGCCACACTATGCGGTTTCGCAGCTTTAATCCCTGGCTCTTGAAGCATTCGTATAGCAGGACATCCAATGGGATGATTTCTCCTTTATCGACGAAGTTTCCGACTTCCCAGCAAATACTGCCACCGGTCCTAAGAGCCCTGGCACATTCGGCGACTACCCTTCCTTGTTGTTCGGCGTATTCCTCCAGATCGAGTATCTTCTCATACTCCTTTCCGATATTGTAGGGTGGCGAAGTAATCACCAGTTGCAGGGTTTCCTCGGGCACCGTCTCCAGGAATTCCAGGCAATCACCCGGATAGAGCGTGACCTCATTCTCCGCAGAAAAGGTTGTTTCTATCTCAACTTCATCGATATCATGTTCAAACAGTCTCATCATCAGACCTCCGTATCGTATAAGTTCCATCCCGACCATGGCTAATTCTATGGGCAGGTAGTGTCAACTCGTTCAGATCTTCTCGTTGTGAGCCGGATTTCCCTTCCGGCAAGATGCCCCTCGACCGCAGCAAGAATCCCACCGGGAGCAACCTCGTCCGAGGTATAACGTTCACTCGACTACGTGCGGAGAAATATGCCTCGTCATGATGCGCATTGCCCATGATGCAGGCAAAGCATGCCGTCAGAAAGCCAATCATATCCCGTTTGAGAGTGAATATCTCCGTCGCAAGGCTTGCCGGGGTTCAGCTAACCGCGGATTTATGCAGGAATACGTTCGCTCACATCCGGATGCGCAGGTCGGAGAGGGGGTAGCTCATGCAGGGGTGGATGTACCCGAAACGCTCGTCCGCCCAGCGCCGCATCACCCGCGCGGGCGCGAAGACCTCTCCCGCGACCAGCCTGGTACGGCAGTAGGTGCACTCCCCCGCGCGGCAGACCGCCTCGACGGCCAGGCCCGCCCGCTCCATGGAGTTCATGAGAGGCTCGCCGGCCCTGGCCTTGAGGACGGCGCCCGAACGCTCCTCGGTCACCTCGAACTCCGTCTCCGGCGCCAGGCCCGGCCAACCTTCCTCCGCGGTCACGTCGTCGGGCGGCCCGTAGGCCTCCTTCTTGACGCGGATGCCCGGCACCTTCAGCGCGGCCAGCGCTCCCTCGCAGAAGGGATACATCTCGGCCGGCCCGCAGACGTAGAAGGTTTTGCCCTCCACCGCCCTCACGGTCCTTGATATCATGTCCGCGTCGACGAAGCCGCACAGGCCTCCCCATGCCCCGCCGGGCTCGGAGATGATGAAGTCCACGTCGATGTTGTCTTGCTCCGCACCCATCTGCGCCAGCTCCTTGCGGAAGATGATGTCCCCCGGGTCGCGCGAGCCGTAGAGCAGGTGCGCGCGCAGCGGCAGGCTCTTCTCCACCACCTCGCGCATGATGGACATGAACGGCGTTATGCCGCTGCCGCCGGCCAGGAACACCAGGTCGGCGCCGTCGGTCAGCGGCTCGTGGTAGAAACTCCCAAAGGGGCCGGTGGATTCGAGCACGTCGCCGGCCTTCACCTCGTCCAGGAGGCAGGACGAGACGAAGCCTCCCGCCTTGCGCCTCACGGTGATATCGTAGTACGGCCTGCCCGGCGCCGACGAGATGCTGTACGGCCGCGAGGTCTTCACCCCGCCTATCTCGACGAAGATATTCACGTATTGCCCCGCGCGGAACCAGGGAAGCGCACCGGACGCCGGCGACAGGCGCAAGGTCCTGGCGCTCTCCGTCTCCTCGACGATCTCGGATATCTTGAGGGAAAGGCGGTGGGGGTGCAGGCCGGCCATGGACTTGTCGACCGCCCGCTCTTCCATCTCTATCTCCGGAGCCTGCGCCGCCTGGTTCTCGCAGAAGGTCTTGAGGCCGCCGATGACCGTCGCCTCCATGCCGCCCTTCTCCATGTCCTCGATGACGTTCTCCGCCGCCGTACGGCCCGAATCGATGCAGGGCTGGAAACCGCCGCCGACGCGCACCCAGGCGCCCGCGAGGTAAAGGCCTCGCAGGGGGCCGCGGTTGGGAAGGCGCAAGACCGTCCCCTCCACCGGCGAGTTCTCGTACCCGTATACCGCTCCCGCCGGGTTCCCCGTATAGCGCATGTGGGTGAGGGGCGTGGCGACCTCGATCACCTCTATGTGCTCCCGGATATCCGGGGCTACGCGGGCGGCGAGGTCGACGAAGCGCGAGGCCATGGTGTTCTTGGCCTCCACGTATTCGGAGGGCGAGAGCTTCAGCCAGGGATGCGCGAAACCCAGGGAGGTCAGGGTCACCACGCAGGTGCCGGGTGGTGAGAACTCGGGGTCCACGATGTTGTAGGGCGCCACCGCGCAGCCGTTGGGCTCGTAGACGGCGCTGTGCCTGGGCACGTCGTAGTGGGACTCGAAATCGTAGTCTGTGCCCAGCATGATCTCGTGGTTCTCCAGCCCCAGGTCGGATACGGGGCAGTCCAGGCCGAGGAAGACGTCGAAGAGGGAGATGCCGACCTTCCCCCAGCCCAGGCGCTTCAGGTACCAGGAGGGAATATGCTCGCGCCCGACGAGGTCGATGCACGTCGCTATGGGGCTGGCGTTGCTGACCACGTACGAGGTGGATATCTCGCTGCCGTCATCGGCGACGACGCCCTTCACCCTGTCCCCTTCCACCACTATGCGCGAAGCCCCGTTGTTGAGCCGGACCTCACCGCCGTTCTCGAGGATGGACTCCACGAAGGCCTGGGATAGCGCCTGGCTCTTCCCCTTGATATGCACGGGCCCGTACTTGAGGTAGGTGGCGTTGGCGATGGCGAAGAGAAGGAAGGAGAGCTTGGAGGGTGGGAGGCCGTAGTAGCCCCAGAGCTGGGCGATGACCGCCCGGGCCTTCTCGTCCTTGACCTCCGCGTTGAGCACGTCCGCGAGGTTGGCGCCGGCATAGGTCATGAGGTTGGTGAAGGCCGCGGGGTCCTTGGCCATGCCCTCGGGCGAGAAGCTCGAAACCTCCTCCAGAATGGCGAACATGAGGGAGGTGAACCTGGTTATGCCCTCCTTGTCGGCGGGGAAATGTTCGCATAACACCTCGTCGTAGCCGTCACGGTCAGCGGGCATGACCAGGTCGAGGTCGGGATAGGTGCTGCGGTAGAAATCGGGTATGTCCAGGAACTCCACCTTCTGCGCCACGCCGCACCTCTCCAGGGTCCTCCATAGAGGCCCCCTGCGCTCCTTGTGCCCCAGCCCCGACAGTTCGTGCAGGGATATCTCGAACTCGAAGCGCCCGCGGCGGAAGGTGGAGGCATACCCTCCGGGTACGCAGTGCTTCTCCAGGAGGAGCACCTTCTTCCCCGCCACCGCCATGTTGGCCGCCGCTGAGAGCCCGCCGAGCCCCGCTCCTATGACCACGGCATCGTAATCGCCCATCTCCGGAGCCCTCCTTCTCTGTTACAGGCCGGATAATACGGCAAACACCTAGATTGAGTATTCCCTTATCCGGAACAGTGTAATCGAACCGCGTGCATCCGACCGTAGAGAATCGAACGGCCACAGGTGGGCATCGCCTGCAAAATAATGTGAACCGGTGAGACGGGAAATGACAGCGTTCTATGGAGGTTATGAGGTAGCTGTTACTCGCTGGCCCGGGGAACTACCGGGCCGGCCGCAGCGGGCGCGCGGCCTGACGACTCTTCCTTGATCTAGGTCGCGCGCGCAGCCGAGCGAGACCGTTGCCCGGAGGCCCCGGGCTTCATTGGAGCACCACTACTTGCCGATGTCTTTTTTCTGGCTCTCCGGGGGTGCGCCCGCCAGCATGGCGCCGGCGATATAGAGGCTCTCGATGAGCAGGACCTGGTTGCGGTCCTCCAGCCGCAGGGTGTCGCGCAGGCTACCGGAATTGAGGCCGATGCCGATGGCGTCCTTGGTCATGCGCAAGGCCAGTGGCGGCTTCTCCACCATCCTCCGGGCCATCTCCATCGCCATGTCCAGCAGCTCCTCGTGCGGATATACGTGATTGGCGAGGCCGAAGCGGTGCGCTTCCTCGACCTCTATGACCCTGCCGGTGAGCAGCATCTCCGCCGCCATGCCCCACCCCACGAGGCGCCACAGGAAGTAGCTGGATCCCATGTCCGCTCCCCCCGTGCCGATGTTTATATAGGAAGCGCAGAACTTGGCCGCCGGGGATGCCAGGCGCACGTCCGCCGCCATGGCGAAGCTCAGGCCCGCCCCCATGGCCGCGCCGTTCACGGCCGCTATGATCGGCTGGGGGCACGCGCGCATCATCTCGATGATGCCGGAGAACTTGAGCTGGCCGCGCTGTATGGTATCCCCGCTTACCCCCTCCGACGCGAATCCGCCCTGCATATCCGCCGCTTCCTTGAGGTCCAACCCGGAGCAGAAACCCCTGTCTCCCGCGCCGGTCATCACGATGACCCTGCAATCCCGCATGGAGGGAGCCTCGGCCCAGAACGCGTTCAGCTCCTCCAGCATGACGGCGTCGATGGCGTTCAGGCGATCCGGGCGGTTCAAGGCGAGCAACCCTATCCCGCCGTCGAGTTCGAACTTCAAGGCCTCGTATTCTATGTGAACCTCCCTGTCCCGCGGGCCGAGCCGGATCGACCCTCTCCTCCTGAGTGACCTGGTGAATCCTTTCCGGATATCGCCGGAAAACGCGGGGGCGCGAATCCAGCCGCGCGGTCGCCGTTTCGTCCTCCCGCCTCGTGGGCCTTCCCTACCCGCGTGGCGGGATGCGGCCTTACCGGCTCAGAGGCTGACGTCCAGGTCGCCGCTGACCTTGGCGATGGTGATCCTCGTCTGTCCTTCTTCCACGGCGACGATGACCGTGATGATCTCCCCCGCCTGGGACTGCAGCATCCAGGTGGCCTCCTCGGGCGATGAGACCATGGGCTCGCCCAGCTTTCCCTTATACCAATCGGCCACCTTGGCGATATTATCCTTGCTGGTGAACTCGGCCCCGGATGCGGTCAATTGCTTTCCCTCGGAGGTGGTGGTCCCACTTACCCCGCTGCCCTCGACATAGGCGGCGCCCGAATATATGGGCACGCCCAGCGACTCCTCCGTAGGCGCCTGCGGCTGTACCTCGATGGTGGATTCGCCCCCCTGCTCGTTCTCGAGGGTGATCGTGCCGGCGCCCCCCTCTTCCTGCGGTTCTTCGACGGTTATCTTGCGCCCGCTTTCGTCCACGACCTGGACCTGTTCTTCGCTTTCCGCCTCGCCGCCGTTATCCCCGTCTCCGCCGCCGCCCCCGCAGCCGGCGAGCAAGGCGAGCGACACGATGCACGCCGCCATCAACAGCAGGGACAATACCTTCTTCAACGCTTCCGCTCCTTCCCGCGATCCATCCGCGTATACCCGACCCGAAGGCTCACGGCATCTTGAGTATAAACCATGCCGCGCGCATCGCCTATCTCGCCTCTTCCCATTCCCTTCCCGGGCATGGCCTTATCCGATCACGGCAACAGCCGGATACCGAACGGTCTTCGGCCGCTCCCTGTCGGTCTGACGGGATCGCGCCGCGGACGGCTTCCCCGTCCTTCAAGCCAAACGAAGCTATCCTCCTTTCACAGGAAGGAGAAAGGCCTGCTCATCAGCCATGAATTGTGATAATATTAGGCATGGCTGCCCTCAATGCGATAGACGGAGACGACAGAGCCTACAGGTACGGTTAGATGATTGCGTTCATGATAACCGCGCTCGAAGCCCTGGTATTGACCGCCATGGCCGTCCTTGTCTTCAACGCGCATAGGGACCGTTTCCTCAATCGCTACTTCGCTCTCTTCCTGGTCTTCCTCGCGGCGTGGGTGCTGTGCGGGTTTCCGTATAACCTGTTCCAGGAGCCGAGCGGTTATTCCATCACCCTCGTCTTCCGCGCCGCGCATTGCGCGGCGGCGCTGGCTACCGGGGTCTTCTTCCTTTTCGGGCTGGGTTTCTACCTGGGCCGGGCGCCTAGGCGCACCTGGAGGGTTTCCGCGCTCACCGTCACGGCGGTCACGGCATTCTGCGGCCTTTCCGACCTGTTCGTCCGCAGCGTCTCCTACGAGCAGGGAAGGTTCTTCGTCACCAACGGGACGGCATATCCCCTCTTTGCAGTCTTCATGGTGCTCTTCGGGGGCGGAGGACTCCTGTGTATCGCCCTCAAGCGCAGGAGGTCCACCGGGCCCGATCGCGCCCGCGCAACCTACATCCTCTTGGGTTTCGGCATCTTCCTCGCCCTGGCCATCCTCCTCGCCATAGTCCTGCCCGCGGCGATGGGCAGCGACGCGACCTCCAACTACATCTTCTTTCTCGTCATCATCCCCACCGCCTTCACCGCCTATGCCATACTCAGGCACCTCCTCCTGGACGTACGGCTGGCCATACGCCGCAGCTTCGCCTATCTTCTTACCCTGGTCATCTTCGGAGCTCCCGTCCTCATAAGCTATATCGTTTTTCGCTTCGCCCTGGAGCCACATCCCAACCTGGAGATAGCCATATCCATAATCGCGCTTGCCCTGGCGTTGGCGCTCTCTCCCGCCGCCCTGCGCTGGTCCAACAGGATTGCCGCCAGGCTGTTGTTCTCGGGCATGTACGAGGAGGCGGAACTGCTCCACAGGGTTTCGTCCATCTTCACCTCCACCGCCAATATACGAGACGGCCTGGTCTCGGCCACGACCGTGGTGGGCGAGGCCCTGGGGCTCAAGCGGCTGCTGGTGGCCATTCCGGAGGAGGCCACGCGCGGCAAGGGCAACTGGGTTATCGGGAGCATCCGGGATGGAGGGGATGCCCTTAGCTACCAAGGGCATCAGGAGGCCGAGGCATCGCCGTCGCCGATCTTCCTCCTCCAGGACACCATGCTCTTCGCTGACGACATCCAGGCCGAGGCGTTGACGGACAGACAGGCCGCCGCGATGCTGCGCGACATGCGCGGACGCGGCCTCGCCGCCTGCCTGCCCGTAAAGGGGGCCGCCGGCAACGTGGGGGTACTGCTGGTGGGAGACAAGGTGAAGCGCCTGGCGTTGGATCCCGTGGATATAGACTTGCTGATCCACTTCTGCGAACGCGCCGGGCTCTTCATCGAGAACTACCTTCTTTCCTCCTACCTCCTCTCCATGTTCGAGGAGCTCTCGGATACCCGGAAAAGGCTGGAGGAATCCGACCGCTTCAAGACCGACATCATCAACGTGACCTCCCACGAATTGCGCACCCCGCTCACCATCCTGGCCGGTTATTCATACATGCTGCAGGACCACTACGACCACTTCGCGGAGGACGAGCGCAGGCAGTATCTCGCCTATATCACCGCCTCCTGCGAGAAGCTCAATGCCATCCTCGAGCAGTTCCTTACCGTATCCTACTTCCAGAAGGGCACCGTCGAGGCCGCCATGAAACCCACCGACCTCACGGCACTGCTGGCGGAGGTGAAATCGGAATTCGTTCCGGAACAGAGCCGGCGCATCGAGAGCGCCGCGATCCCGCGCGGGGTCAAGGTGCTGACCGACAGCTCATATCTGCTCCTGATGCTCAAGAACCTCGTCGGGAACGCCATACGCTTCAGCCCCGGCGAGATGCCGGTGATCGTCGAGGCGGAGGAGAGGGAGCGGGAGGTGCTGCTCTCCATCCACGATTTCGGGCGGGGCATCGATCAGAGCGAGGTGCAGAACATCTTCCAGCCCTTCACCCGCCTGGAGGACATCGACAAGCACCAGGTCGGCACGGGGCTGGGCCTGTACATCGTGCGGCTCATCGCGGACCTGCTCAGCGTCACCGTGGATGTCGAATCCAGGCCGGAGACGGGGACCACCTTCCGCCTCACCCTTCCCCATGCCTGAACCGCGCCCGGGTTCCCCTCATGCGGCACCGTTGCGGTAACAGTCCAGGAAGTGCCGCCTCTTTATCCCGTACCATTCCTGCAGGCTCAGGCGATGCAGGTCCCGCTCGTAGGCGTCGGCCGCGAGATGGAAGTAAGGCGCCGCCACCAGGGCGCATCCGACATGCCCTTCCGGGATCTCCTTCAGGACGACGTCGGCCATCACCGTGCCGTAGGATATGCCGTGGTTCTCCCCCACCCTCAGGATGCTCCTGATCGCGTTCAAAGCTATCCTCTTCCTTTCTTCCTCTACGCCGCCGGCCGGGGAATCGGTTATACACTTGCCGACATCTTCCATGAGCAGGCAGGCATGGCTGCCCCTGTCCTCGGGGATCCCGATGGCCACGGCGGCGTAGAGGGAACAGGGGCCGCGGAACGATTGGTACTTGGCCGCGCAGGGCACGTGGCTGCCCGGCCGGAGGGGAAAATGCCTTTTCGCCCTGGTCCCGAAGAGCATGCGCGAGGAATGCCGCAGCGAGGCCCCGTTGATGACCCTCAAACCCCCGAACTCAACAGAATCCTCCTTGTCCAGCAGCGGCGGTGGAGGAATGCCGTTCCAGGCCACGTCGTATCCCCAGATGACGCCCTGCGGGCCGCAGAAGGAGGACACGGTGATCATGTTTATCTGGCCGATATAGGTGCCCTTCACCTCGGCGTCGTCGTAGGCCACTATGGCGTCCAGTATCTCCGAGCCGCCGCGGGAGGCGGTCTCCCGGGTGAAACCGATGCTTATCACAGGGGCGATACAGTACCCCCCCTGACCGGTGTAGCCGACACAGAACTGCCTGTCCGGGCTGACGGAAGACCTCAAGGCGTCCCGTGGCGAAAACCTCGGCGTTCCCTCTCCCGGCCGCGGGCAGGGTTGATAGGGAACGGCCGGGTAGCGGTTCTCCGCTTGTGACGCAAGCAAGGTGTCCATGCCTTCTCCTTTTCCTTTCAACAACGCCCCATGCGAAACGCAAGAAGCGTGCCGCCCTCGTTCATGCGACCTTGCGGACCAGGCGGCTCGCCGACCTGATAATCCTCTCCAGCACCTGCCCGTTAACGTTCTGCGCGATCTTCAGCAGCGGACGTATATCGGGATTGTAGAGGAAGGCTATCTCCTCTATCTCGGCGACCAGGGTCGAAAAGCCCAGGTAGAGGGAGAGCGGCGCTATCTTGGAGCGCCACGACGTCCAGCCGACCCCCTCGACGGCCCCCGCGTCCACCGCTACCTCCAGGGCCGGTCTCACCAGGAACTGGATGGGGGCCATGCCGCCGCGGAAGCGGCGCGCGATCGCCACTTCATCGAGGAAGAAGACCTGCTCTCCCTTCACCGCCGTCTTCAGTTTGCGGGCGATCGTCCCGTGAGCGCCGGGGCTTTTGAACCTGTGTGCCTCGACCGTACGGCCCGGCGCGTCCCCGACCGGCACCACGCCCCCCCAGCAAAAGCCGCCGACCCTCTGCTCCGCGTCTCCTTCCATCAGGGTGAGGCAGGACGGCCGCTTCAGTTCGTTTTTCATCTTGGTCACGACCTCGTCGACTTCCCAGGCTTCGTTCCAGGGCGGTTCCGCGAACACCGCGGCATACGCGTACGCGGCATCCAGGAGCGAATCCGGCGGGAGTTCCTCCAGGCCGTAAAAGGACCTGAACCGATCGGGGCTCCTTACCGGAGCCTCGCCCGGCGGATAGGCCTTGAAAGGCAAGGCCAGGGTCTTGAGCATAAGGTTATACTTCATCCTTCCCCCTTTTTCTCACTGGTTACGGAAAGGTACGCCGCGGCGGTTCCGCCCTGGGCCCCTTCGCGATGCTGATCCTCGTGAGGTCGGTACGGCAGGTCCGCCATAGATGATTTAAGCGCCGCGGGGGAAGACTCCTCCCTATGAGGGCAGCCGATCATATCCAATATCCATCGCTATCGAAGTTGGCGGGGGTCATGGGGCGTTCCTGATGGGCCGGGGCTTCGCGGCAGAAGCCCGCTTCCAGGGATGCCATCCCGGCTGATTCGCCCAGGGAAGAGGGTCCTTAACCATATGGTTCTTCCGCGGGAAGCGCGGGGTGGATTTGCGTGGCGCGGTGGTGCTCCCGGTACGTTGCCGTATTTGTGGACCCGGGTTCCAAGCGACCGGGGGCCTCGCGGCCGAAGTTCAGTTGCGGTTCACCAGGCTGAAGCCGGGGATGGCCGAGCCCTTGATCACAGCAGGGCGCCCCGCTCCTCCAGGCGGGCGCGCAGGTCCGGTAAGCCCACCGCGTCAACGTCCCCGCCATCACGTAAAGACAGCGCCGCCGCCGTGCCTGCCGCCTCGCCCATGCCCATGCAGGTCGCGGATACCCGCGCCGCGGCCTGTCCCTCCACCGTGGCGGAAAGGCAGCGTCCGGCCACCAGCAGGTTGTCGGTCTCCCGCGGCCGCAGGCAACCGAAGGGGAGGTTATAACTCCTTCCGGGCGGGGGGAACTCCAGGACCGTGACCTTGCCCTCGGCGTGCAGCTCCACCGGCCAGGCGGAGCGGCATATCCCGTCCTCGAAGCCGGCCGCTCCCAGGACGTCGTCACGGGTGAGCACGTAGCGCCCCACCAGGCGCCGAGTCGCGCGTATACCGACCCGGCAAGGAGTATCCGCGAGGTAGGCCTCGGAGAATCCAGGCATCTTGGCGCGCAGGAAGTCCGCGAGCAGCACCGCCTGCCTGCGCCCTTCCAGCTCCGCGA
>CAZQFX010000006.1:0-38216 GCA_964592775.1 uncultured Actinomycetota bacterium | reverse complement strand
GGGATCTTGAGGTCGAGGGCGCGCAGGTTGACGCGGCCCATCTTGTCTATCTCCAGGATCTCCACCTTGACTTTGTCTCCCACGTTCAACACGTCCTCCACCCTAGGGATATGGCGGTCGGCCAGCTTGGAGATATGTATGAGCCCCTCCTTGCCGGGCAGGAATTCCACGAAGGCGCCGAAGGTCGTGGTCCGCGTGACCGTGCCCTCGTACTGCTCGCCGGGCCTGGCATCCCGGATGATCTGTTCCACCATGGTGCGCGCCGCCTGGGCGCTGGCGAGGTCCTTGGCGGTGATGAACACCCTGCCGTCGTCCTCGATGTCCAGCTCCACGTCGTGCTCCGCCACGATACGGTGGATGACCTTGCCGCCGGGGCCGATGACCTCGCGGATCTTGTCCACGGGGACCCCGAAGGTCAACACGCGCGGCGCGTACGGGGAGAGCTCCCGGCGCGATTCCGGGATGGTCTCGCGCATCTTGCGCAGCACGTAGAGGCGTGCGTCGCGCGCCTGCGCTAGGGCCCGCTGCATGGTCTCAACCGATATGCCGGGGATCTTCATGTCCATCTGCAGTGCCGTGATGCCCGCATCCGTCCCCGCGACCTTGAAATCCATGTCTCCGTACTTGTCCTCGAAGCCCTGGATATCGGTGAGCACCGCCACCTTGTCCTCCTCCTTGATGAGCCCCATGGCGATTCCCGCCACGCCCTTGCCGTCCTTGAGCGGCACGCCGGCGTCCATGAGCGCCAGGGTGGAAGCGCATACCGATGCCATGGAGGTCGAGCCGTTGGACGACAGGACCTCGGAAACGAGGCGGATGGTGTATGGGAAGCGTTCCTCGTCGGGGATTATGGTCACCAGGGCTCTCTCCGACAGGGCACCGTGCCCTATCTCGCGCCGGCGCGGCCCGCGCAGCATCCCGGTCTCGCCCACGGAGAAGGGAGGGAAGTTGTAATGATGCAGGTAGCGTTTGCTCTCATCGGGCGAGAGGTCGTCGATCTTCTGCATGTCGCTGATGGGCCCCAGGGTGAGCAGTGTGAGCACCTGCGTGAGGCCGCGCTTGAAGAGGCCCGAGCCGTGGGTGCGTGATACCAGGCCCACCTCGCAGGTGATGGGCCGTATCTCCTCCGGCCGCCTGCCGTCTATGCGCATGTCCTCCTCGACGATCATGCGGCGCGTGGTGCCGCCCACGAGGCGGCTGAAGTATTCCTTCGTCGCCACCAGGAACTCGTCACTGGCTCCCTCCATCTCCGCTGCCAGGATCAGTTCGTTCTGCAGGTTGTCCAGAGCGTGGTCGCGCTCGCTCTTGTCGAGCTGGTTGCGCGCGATCTCCCGTACCAGATGTTCCACGCGGTTCCCTATCTCCGGGAACCTAGCGCGCACGGCATCAAAGTCGTGGCCTTTCAGGCTGACGCTGCGCTTCTCCTTCCCGATCTCGCGCATCATCTGCTGCTGTATCCGGATCATCTCCCGTATCCCCTGCTTGGAGAACCGCAGCGCGTCCACCATATCGTCCTCCGGAACCTGGGATGCCCCGGCCTCCACCATGATGACGTCCACCTCGTTGGTCTCTGGGTTGAGTATTCCAGCAACCACCAGGTCCAGGGCGCTGCTCTCCATCTCCTGCAGGGTGGGATTCAGCCTTAGCCCTTCCGGAAAAAGCCCCACCCGCACCGCGCCCACCGGCCCGTTGAAGGGTATGTCGGATATACCCAGCGCCGTGGAGGCGCCGTTTATGGCCATGACGTCCGGCGGATTGGACTGGTCGACGGACAGTATGGTCGCGATGACCTGCACCTCTATGCGCATCCCCTCGGGAAAGCTCGGCCGCAGCGGCCGGTCTATGAGGCGCGCGTTGAGGATGGATTTCTCCGAGGGCCTGCCCTCGCGGCGGAAGAAGCCTCCCGGGATCTTTCCGGCCGCGTACATCCTCTCCTCGACATCTACCACCAGGGGAAAGAAGTCCCGGTCCACCTCGTGCTTGGAACCCATGGCGGTGACCAGGATCTCCGTCCCTCCACACGATATCACCACCGCCCCGTCGGCCAGCATGGCCAGTTTTCCGGTCTCGAGCTCGATGGGCTTGCCGCCGACCTCAACCGAGTATTTTTTTACTTCGTCTTCGGTCATTTCCTGTCTCATCTCCATTCATCTTCACTTCTTTTCTTCTCTTCGTCTGCCGCGCCTTCTCAACGGCGCAGTCCCAGTCTCTCGATGAGGTCGCGGTACCTCTCCACGTCCTTATCCTTGAGATAGTCGAGGAGCCTTCTCCTCTTGCCGACCATCTTCAGCAGTCCTCTACGGGAGTGATGGTCCTTCTTGTGCACCTTGAGATGCTCGGTAAGGTCATCGATGCGCCTGGAGAGGATTGCTATCTGGACTTCGGCGGATCCCGTGTCCTGGTCGTGAGACTTGTACTCCTCGATGATCTCGAGTTTCCGCTCACTGCTGAGGGGCATGCCTTTTCACCTCCTTCATCCCCATGGACCCAAGAGCGAAGTCGGCATTCTCCGTTCCTAGGCCCAGGTTCGTGCGGCCTGTCCGCCGCCTACCCGTCAATTTCTTCCGTCTTTCGCACTACAAGATGATAGCACAGCGCCTCATACGAGGTAAAACAGCGCGGTCTTCTTCCAAGAAGGTATCGGTTCCCGACGGGCAGAGAGCCTGTCGCATGGACCACGGTTGGAGGTTTACAGGGCCTGGAAAGCGCGATGCGGAACTTCGGGTTCGCGCAACGGGCTCCCGGCCGACAGCATCATAAACGGCTGGCTGCAAGCCGGGGGTCAGGCCCGGACACGGGATGGTGCACCAGGTTCGAACTCCATGGCTTTCGTGTTCTACTCCGCAAGATATCCCATCTCCGGGCTCGACCCCTCGAGCGCGCGCTTCACGTCCTCCTCTATCTGCCTGACGAGGGTCTCGGCATCGGGGAAGGCCTCCTCGCCACGCAGCCTCGCCTGGAACGATATACCCATGAAAAGGTCGTAAATATCGGCATCCCAGCCCGGTATATGCACCTCTATGCGCCTCCCGGCCTCGTCGCCGTGAAAGGTCGGCACGGTCCCCACGTAAGTGACCGCCCGCAGCGCGCGGTGCTCGAAATGGGCTTCCCCCGCATAGACGCCGTTGGCGGGAATGCAGCGGTTGTCGTGTACCTCGATGTTGGCGGTGGGAAATCCCAGTTCCTTCCCGCGGGAATCCCCCTTCACCACCACTCCCTCGATCATGTAGTCCCACCCCAGGCGCTGGTTGGCCTCCTCCACCTCACCGCGCTCCACCATCTTGCGGATCATGGTGCTCGATATCACCTCTCCGTCGCCGCGCAGGAGCGGGACCGGCGTCACTCCGAAGCCCATACCCTTTCCCGCGCGGTCGAGATAATCCACGTCCCCCTCTCCCCTCCTGCCGAAACGGAAATTCTCCCCCAGGACGATCTCGCGCGCGTGCAGTCTCCCGACCAGCATATCCCGCGTGAAGTCCCCGGCCGATATGCGGGAGAAGTCCCGGTCGAAGTGCGCCATGAGCACCATATCCACGTCAAGTTCCTCCATGCGCCGCAGTTTCTGTGCGCTGGACGATAGGAGCTTGGGATGTTTTCCCGGCTTGATGACCTCCAGGGGATGGCGGTCGAAGGTGAAGACCACGCAGCGCATGCCGTGCTCCCTGGCTTCCTCGTGCGCGACGTGTATTATCCTCTGGTGGCCGCGATGCACGCCGTCGAACATCCCGATAGTCACGACCGTGTTCTCGATATCCTCGGGCACCGCTTCTATCCCCGGTATGATCTCCATCCCCCGGCGACCTTTCCTTCACCGCGGCCGCGCTGCGTTCGCGGGCCGTATCGTCTGGACACCCTTATAGACTATAGACTACAGTCCGATGCCGTTGTGTTTCAATCACGGCCAACGAGCATTCTCCTCCCACGCCTGCTACATCATTCGTAAAGCGTGGGACGCGAACGGCGTCAAGCACGTAACACGGTGCACCCCGAGCAGATGCCCGTGCGTGAAAACCGCCACCGCCTCTCCCTCGGCCACCCCGGTATCCAGCCTCGAGACCATCTCTCCGCTCAGCGGCGAACCGTTGCGCGCGGCATCCACGTCGGGCTCCGCCACGTTGAGCCGCCTGAGCCCCTCCACCGCCTGCTCCGGGGGGAGCAGGAATCCCTCGCCCCTCCCGGCGCGTCCGGACAGATCCTCCACGCTTATCGCCTCATCGACCTTGAAGGGCCCTGATGCCGCACGGCGGAGGCGTGATAGCGCGCCTCCGCAACCGAGCGCGTCACCGACGCGGGCCGCCAGGTCCCTGACATAGGTGCCGGGGGAACACGCGATGGCGAAATCTATCTCCGCGCGCGGGCCCAGTTGCCTGTACGCGCACATGCGCGAAAAGTAGACGCGTACCGTCCTGCTCTTCCGCGGCACCTCCTCGCCCGCGCGCGCGTAGCGGTACAGCGGCCGGCCGCGATACTTGGCCGCCGAATACATGGGCGGTAACTGCTCCACCTCGCCGACCAGCGAGGACAGTGCCGCCCGCGCCCGTTCCGGTCCCTTATCGTAGGCGCTCTCGGCCACGATCTCACCTTGCATGTCCAAGCTATCGGTGGATACTCCGAGCAGGATACTGCCTTCGTACACCTTGGGATCCCCGGGGATGTATGGCGCCAGCCGGGTGGCCTTGCCGGCGAGTAGGATCAGCAGCCCCGAGGCCATGGGATCGAGGGTGCCGGCGTGCCCGGTCTTCGCGCCGCCCAGCAGCCTCCTGACCAGGGCCACCATATCGTGCGAGGTGGGCCCTACGGGTTTGTCCAGGAGCAGAAGGCCGTCCACGCCGATCCCGGTCATGCCCGGTCTTGCAGCATATCCATGAGGACGGCGATGCTCCCCTCGATGTCCGATTCCGAGGTATAGCCGGCGGCCATTGCATGCCCGCCGCCGCCCAGCCTGCGCGCAATGGGGCCCACCTCGAAACCGTCGCGCGAGCGCAGGCTGACCCTCACTTTGCCGTCCGCCAGCTCCTTCAACAGGGCCACTACGCGCGTACCGCGCAGGGAACGCATGTGGTCGATGAGATCCTCCGTCTCCGGCAGCACCGCCCCCGTCTCCGCCAGGTCGCGCTGGGTAATAAAGCTGTAGGCGAACTCATATTCCTCCAGGACCTCGATACGCTGCAATACCCGCCCCAGGATGCGGGTGTAAGAGAGGGACTGGTTGCCGTATACCTCCTTCACTACCTGGAAGATATCAGCACCTGCGGCGGCAAGCTGGGAGGCGGTGATGAAAGTCCCGGGAGAGGTATTGCGATGCTGGAAACGACCCGTATCGGTGACCACGCCGGTATAGAAGCAGGTGGCTATATCCGGGCTCATGGGGAATCCCGCGGCCTTGCCCGCCTTGTAGACGAGTTCCGACGTTGAGGACGCGCTCTCATCCACCAGGTTGATCCCGCCGTATAACCGGTTGTCCTCGTGGTGGTCGATGTTCAACAGCATGCCCGCGCTCTCCGCCCTTTCCTGCAGCGGACCCAGCCGTTCCGGATTGCTGCAGTCGAGGGCGACGAACAATTCCAGGCCTTCCTCGAGCGCCGCGGGCTCTATGAGGAGTTCCCGCCCGGGCAGGAAAGTGTACTGGGGCGGATATTTCCAGGGTTCTGGGAAGCAGGGGAATGTCCTTTTCCCCGCCGCTTGCAGCAGCATGGCCAGCCCGAGCAGTGAGCCTATGCTGTCTCCATCCGGATTCACGTGGGAACTGATCCCTATCGTCTCCGCCCCCGAGATGGCCGAGGCGGCCAGCGCAAGCTCCTTCATGCCGTCTCCTCTTCCAGCCCGTGCAGGATACCCTGAACCCTTTCACTCACCTCCGGACCGTGGTCCAGGAGGATCCTCAGCTCCGGGGTATAGCGCATGCGGACCCTGCGGCCGAGTTCCTTGCGCATGAATCCCCTGGCCTTCCCCAGGACCTCCAGGGCCGCCTCCGCTTCCTCCCCGGTGCCCAGTACGCTGACCCAGACCTTCGCCTGGCGAAGGTCTGGCGTGACCTCCACGCCGGTGACGGTCACGAACCCTATGCGGGGATCCTTCATCTCCTTCTGCAGGATGTCGCCCAGGGCTTCCCTGCAGGCTTCGTTGACCCTCTTGATGCGGTCCGGAATCAAGTCCATCACCTCGCCTCGCGGCCGTACGCCATCAGGGGGTGAAAACGGTGACCGGGGAATCCAGGACCTCCGCCTTTCCCGTCGTCTGTATGCTGCGCCGCACGTTCGCGAGCATCTCCCTTACCGCGTACTCGCTGTTGCTCACGCAGGTTATCCCCACGCTGCAACGCTGCCACAGGTCCTGGTTATCGACCTCCGCCACCGCAACGTTGAAGCGGTTGCGTGTGCGGTCGATTATAGACTTGACCACCTGGCGTTTTTCCTTGAGGTTCCGGCACTGGGGCATATAGAGTTCGATCCTAAGCGCGCCTACGTACATGGAGACGACCTCCTCAGGAATCGGCGGCTTCGGTGCTCCTGGGTATCTCGCGCATCTCGATGACCTCTATGGCGTCGCCTTCCTTGATGTCCTGGAAACCCTCCAGCCCGACGCCGCATTCATACCCGGCCGACACGGAACGTACGTCGTCCTTGAACCTGCGCAAGGAGGAAACCCCCCCCTCGAACACGATGGCGCCGTCCCTTACCAGGCGCACGCGGGAACTCCTCCCTATCTCCCCTTCCTTTACATAGGCTCCAGCTATGGCGCCCTGGCGCGGTACGCGGAATACGGCCCGTACCTCGAGCTCGCCGACCTTGACTTCCTCGTATTCCGGCTTCAGCATCCCCACCAGGGCCGCCTCGATATCTTCCAGCAACTGGTAGATGACCCTGTAGGTCCGTATCTCCACCTTCTCCCTCGCGGCGATGTCCAGCGCGCCCGCGTCCGGCCTGACGTTGAAACCTATGACCACGGCGTTCGACGCCCTGGCCAGCATGACGTCGTTCTCGTTGATGGCCCCTACCCCGGTGTGGATCGCGTTGACCACTATCTCTCCCACCTTGATCTTGGCGACCGAGTCCCTCACCGCCTCCACCGTTCCCTGGGCATCGCCCTTGATGATAAGGTTGAACTCCTGGGCCTCGCCCTCCTGTATGCGCTGGTAAAGGGCCTCCAGGGAGAGGGTGGGTACCGCCCTGCGTTCTTCGCTCGTCCTCTCCCGCGCGAGGCGGGCATCCGCCAGGGCTCTCGCTTTCCTCTCGTCCTCGACCACGGCGAATTCGTCCCCCGCTTCCGGAACCGTGTTCAAGCCGTGTATCTCGACCGGCATGGAGGGTCCGGCCTCCGGTATCGTCCTCCCCTTGTCGTCGATCAGCGCGCGCACCCTTCCGTAGGCCTTGCCGGCCGCCAGGGCGTCGCCGCGCCTGAGCGTCCCCCGCTTCACCAGCAGGGTGGCTACCGGGCCGCGTCCCCTGTCCAGCCGCGCCTCGATGATGTTGCCGCTGGCGGGAGCATCGGGGTTGGCCCGGTAATCCTGTATCTCCGCCAGCAGGATTATCATCTCCAGAAGCTGGTCCAGGTTCGTACCCTCCTTCGCGGATACGTCCACGAACACCGTGTCCCCGCCCCATTCCTCCGGCAGGAGGTTGAACTCGGTCAATTGTTGCCTCACCCGGGTCGGATCGGCATCCGGCTTGTCCACCTTGTTCACGGCTACCATGATCGGGACCTCCGCCGCGCGCGCGTGGTCTATGGCCTCGATGGTCTGCGGCATCACGCCGTCGTCGGCCGCCACCACCAGCACCGCGACGTCCGTCACGCTCGCGCCCCTCGCCCTCATGGCGGTGAACGATTCGTGGCCGGGAGTGTCGATGAAGGTTATCTTCTTCCCCTCGTACTCCACCGCCGACGCGCCTATATGCTGGGTTATGCCTCCCATCTCCTGGTCGGTGACGGCGGTGCTGCGGATGGCATCGAGGAGGGAGGTCTTGCCGTGGTCGACGTGACCCATCACCGTGACCACCGGCGGCCGCGGCTGCAGGTTCTCCGGCCTGTCCTCGAACGCCGCCACCTCCTCGACCGCTCTGGATTTCACCTCCAGGTCGATGCCCAGTTCCTCGGCCACGAGCATCATGGCGTCCGCGCTGACGGCCTGGTTGACGGTGATCATCTCGCCCAGGTTCATCAGTATGGAGATGATCCGGGAAGGAGTCTTTCCCAATCTCTGCGCGAAATCGCGTACGGTTATCCCCTCGGATACGCGCAGTTTCTTCTTCATCGGTTTGGTGCCGGGCTCGCGGGGTGCGGACGGCCTTTCCACGCGCTGCGCTTCGCGTCCCTCCCGCCTCTGCCTGGTGGGAGGCCTGTCCGTGCGGAAGCGCCCGGGTGCCCGAACCGGTTTCCGCGCGGGAGGTGTCGACTTTCCCTGCGCCGGATGACGCGCTTGGGCCTTCGTCTTCTCGGCGGGGCGCGAAGCCGCCTCCGCGGGCTTCGGCTCCACCACTTCCGCCTCGCCTTTCTTTTCCCCTGCTCCGGCTTTCACCGCGCTTTTCCTCGCCGGCCCCTCCCCCGCCGCCGTCTTCTGCGCCGCCTGTTTGGACGCCTTTTCCTTCCCCTTCTTCTCGGCGACTTTGGCGGGAGCCACCGGTTTAGCGGCTGCCTTTTCCTTGGGCGCGGGTTTCTTCCCGGGTTTCTCCGCCTTGGCCTTGTCCAGCTTCTTGACTACCTCTTTTTCCCTCTCCTCGCTGACGGAGGAGAGGGCGTTCTGGGTGTCCTCGCCCATGGAGTTGAGCAGCTCGAGCAGCTCCTTACTGGTGATCCCGAGTTCCTTGGCAAGTTGATGGACTCTTTTTCCCGCCATTACCGCTCCTGATCCGACCTCTCTGAGGTCATATTAAACACTAGAGGGGGGTGCTGCCGGAAGTTCTCCGCCGCTACTCCTCTTTCTCCCCGTCTCCGACGCCGGCGTCCCCGGGCCGTTCCGGCTCTTCCGCGGCGCCCGCGCCTTCCTCGACCCCCGCGTCTTCCGCGCGCACGAGATCTTCCCCCTCGTGGAACTCATCATCCATGTGTTTGCCATCATGCTCAGGCTCCGCGTGCGCTGTATATCCCGCCCCTTCGCCCCGCGCCTGGGACTCGCTCTTGATGTCTATCCTCCAGCCGGTCAGCTTGGCCGCCAGCCGCGCGTTCTGCCCTTCCTTGCCGATGGCCAGCGACAACTGGCTGTCGGGGACGATCACCTCCGAGAGCTCCTCCTCCGGGAATACGCGAACCTCCTTGACCTTCGCCGGGCTCAGCGCGTTGGACACGAACTCCCGCGGGTCCTCCTTCCAGGGGATGATGTCCACCCTCTCCCCCTTGAGCTCGTTGACCACCATGCGCACCCGCGATCCCCGGGCGCCCACGCAAGCGCCCACGGGATCGATATTGCGATCGTGGGAGAGCACCGCTATCTTGGAGCGGTGTCCGGGTTCCCTGGCTACCGCTTTTATCTCCACGTATCCCTCGGCTATCTCCGGCACCTCCAGTTCGAAGAGCCTCCTCAGGAGACCGGGGTGGGTACGCGATACCAGTATCTGCGGGCCCTTGCTCGCCTTACGCACCTCCACGACATAGACCTTGATGCGCATGCCGTGCCGGTACCTCTCGTTCTGTATTTGCTCGGACGACGGGAGGAGGGCCTCCATCTTGCCCAGGTCCACCAGCGTGTAGCGCTGGTCCGACTGCTGCACGATGCCGGTCACGATATCCCCGGCCTTCTCTCGGTACTCCTCGAACATGAGGTCCCTCTCCGCCTCCCTTATCCGCTGCAGTATAACCTGCTTGGCGGTCTGAGCCGCGATGCGGCCGAAGTTGCCGGGGGTGACCTCTTCCTCCCCCGTCTCGCCGCATGCATCGTCCTCTATCTCGGCGAAGACGTGGATGGAACCGGTCTCCCGGTTCACCTCACCCTGGCCTCCTCCTCGGTGGTGTAGTTCTTCTTGTAGGCGGAAAGCAGGGCGGCCTCCAGCGCCTGGATGACCGTCTCGGCGTCGATCCCCTTCTCGCGCTCTATCTGCCGCAAGGCCTCCAGCCATTCCACGTTCAACTGATTACTCCCGCCTCCATTCGCTCCGCGTTTCCATCGCGATGCCCCTACCAGGGGGAATCGAAATAGAGCCTCGTCTTCTTCAAAGCCTGGTAGGGAAACGCTATTTCCTCTCCGTCTACGAACAACGTCATGCCCTCTTCGTCGGCGGATACCAGCCGGCCGCGCATCTTCTGCCTTCCCTCGAACGACTGGCGCAGCAGCACCTCCACTTCCCTCCCCAGGAAACACTTGAACTCCCGGGGCTTGCGCAGCACGCGTTGCAGCCCCGGCGACTCCACCTCCAGGCTGTAGCTCTCGCTGATGATGTCCTCGACGTCGAGATAGCGACTTATCTCCTCGCTCATCTCCGCGCAGGCATCAACGTCGATGCCACCCTCCCTGTCGAGGCACGCCGTCACCACCAGGCGCCTTCCCCTTCTCTCCACCTCGACCGATACCAGGCGCAGGCCCGCCTCCGCTATGAGGGGGTCGATCAACGCCTCCAGTCGGTCCTCTATTTCCTTCAGCGTCTGGCCGTGCATGGTATCACCTCATCGTCAAATAAAAAGTGGGCACTTGCCCACTAGGCTTCCACGTTGCGCTCTTTTCCGAATGCAGTATAGCACATCCTCCTTTTTTCAAGCAACCTGGCTTACGGCTTCTAGACCCTTGTAACCAGGTAAAACACTTACCTGAGAATGCCGCCGCCGCCTCGGCCACCGGGAGGCGCCTCCGGCATTCACGCCATATGCCGGCTGCGGTTCGCTATGGCCTCGGGCAATCGTCGCGCATATAATAAATTAGCGTTATCGCAAGACGAGTAAAAGGGGTTCTTCTCCGAAAAGTATGTGCGGCAAGCGTTCCGCGGCCACCCACGCTTCCAGGAGAATTACAGGGAAAGGAACGGTGTTCCATGGACAGGTACGATATGGAAGAGGTCCGCAATGTGGCGCTGTTCGGCCACGGGGATTCGGGCAAGACCTCCCTGGCCGAGGCCATGTTGTCCAACGCCGGCATCATCAAGCGCATGGGACGCGTGGACGAGGGCAACACGCAGAGCGACTTCGACCCCGACGAGCAGAAACGCGGCATCTCCGTCAGGGCCACTCCCCTGGCCATGGAATGGAAAGGCTGCAAGATAAACCTGCTGGACACGCCGGGATTCGCCGATTTCATCGGCGAGGTGACCTCGACCCTGCGGGTGATCGACGGAGCGGTATTCGTGATCTCCGCCGTGGCCGGCGTTGAGGTACAGGCGGAACTCATCTGGAAGATGGCGGACAGGTACGGCTATCCGCGCGTCGTCTTCATCAACAAGATGGACCGCGAGAACGCCGGCTTCCAGCGCTGCCTGGATCAGCTCCAGCAACTGTACGGAGCCCGCGTGGTGCCCTTCCAGCTCCCCATCGGCGAGGAGCATGATTTCCGCGGCGTCGTAGACCTCGTCACCGCCAGGGCTCTCGTCTACGGCGAAGACGGCAAGGCGCAGGAGGCGGATATCCCCCCGGAGATGTCCGAGCAGGTGCAAGCGGCCCGCGACAAGGTCATCGAGGGGGCCGCCGAGGCCAGTGACGAGCTGATGGAAAAATACCTCGAGGGAGAGGAACTGGGCGAGGAGGAAGTGCAGTCCGCCCTGCTCAACGGCGTCCAGGAGGGCGCCATCGTCCCCGTGCTCTGCGGCAGCTCCACCCACAACATCGCCGTGGATCTCCTCGCCAACGCCATCGTCAATTCCCTGCCCTCGCCCGCCCGCCTGGCGGAGGTGACGGGCACGAAGAGAGGGAGCGACGAGGAGGTGGCTTTCGCGGCCCGGGACGGTTCCCCCCTGGCGGCACTGGTCTTCTGCACCATATCCGATCCTTACGTGGGGAAGCTGACCTACTTCAGGGTCTTCTCCGGTACCCTCTCCGCCGATACCACCGTCTACAATCCGAACCGCGACAAGGAGGAGCGCATAGGCCAGGTCTTCATCGTACGCGGCAAGAACCAGATACCGGTGCGGGAGATACCGGCGGGCGATATCGGGGGAGTGGCCAAGCTCGCCGAGACCACCACCGGCGATACCCTCTGCGACAAGGATAAGCCCATCGTGCTTCCGCCCATCGCATTTCCCGAGCCCGTGATGTCGCTCGCCGTCGAACCCAAGACCAAGGGCGACGAGGACAAGCTCTCCGTCGCGCTGGCGCGCTTGAGCGACGAGGACCCCACCTTCGACGTGCGCCGCGACACGGAGGTCAAGCAGACCATCATCTCCGGGATGGGAGAGACGCACCTGGATATCATGATGGAGCGCATGTCTCGTAAGTTCGGCGTCAACGTGAACACCGAACTACCTCGCGTCCCTTACAAGGAGACCGTACGCAGTAGCGCCAAGGCGGAGGGCAAGCACAAGAAGCAGACGGGCGGCCATGGGCAGTTCGGCATCGCCTGGCTGGAAGTGGAACCCCTGGAGAGGGGCGCCGGTTTCGAATTCGTGGATAAGATCGTGGGGGGCGTAATACCCAAGCAGTTCATCTCCTCGGTGGAGAAGGGCGTGCGCAAGGCGATGGAAGAAGGCTTCCTCGCGGGGTATCCCATCGTGGACTTCAAGGCCACGGTATACGACGGGAAATATCATCCCGTGGACTCCTCCGACATATCTTTTCAGATCGCGGGCTCGCTGGCGCTGAAAGGCGCCGTGGACGGCGCAGAACCTTACCTGATAGAGCCGTTAATGAACGCGGAGATCCTCGTCCCCGAGGCATACATGGGAGACGTCATCGGCGACTTGAACGCCAAGCGCGGGCGAATACTGGGCATGGAATCCGAGGGGGGCCTCCAGATGGTGCGCGCCCATGTGCCCATGGCCGAGATGCTGCGTTACTCCATCGACCTTCGCTCCATCACCGGAGGCCGGGGCACCTTCACCATGTCCCTCTCTCACTACGAGGAAGTGCCCCCGCACATATCTTCCAGGATCGTCGAGGCCGCCAGGGAGGGGAAAAAGGACTAGCGCAATAGGGGTAACTAACACCTGTCGCGCGGCCGCGACACCACCGAGAATGAAAATGCCGGCGATGTCTTCAGGGCCCCGAAAGAGGGCTAGGCGTTCCCGGCGAGTACCTTCTCCAGGCTCTGCCGTAACCTCGTATAGGTATCCGCGATTGTCTCCGGCATCACCTTGGCCTCCCCCACCACGGGCATGAAGTTAGTGTCGCCCTGCCATCGCGGCACGACGTGCAGGTGGACGTGAGCGTCGAAACCCGCGCCGGCCGCTCTGCCCAGGTTCATGCCGAGATTGAACCCCTGGGGCTGCATCTCTCTCTTGATCGCCTTGATGCACAGGGCGGTCAGGTCCATCAGCTCTCCCATCTCGGACGCGGACAGTTCCTCCAGCCCGCCGGCGTGTCGGTAGGTCGCCACCATGACGTGGCCTGTGTTATAGGGGTACAGGTTCATGATGACGTACGCGGTCTCGCCGCGATGCAGGATGAACGAGGCGCGGTCGTCACCGCCTTCCGGCTTGGTGCAGAATATGCATCCCTCGTCGCGTATGCTCTCGATGTTGCGCACGTATCCTATCCTCCAGGGCCTCCACAGCCTCTCCATCAATCCTCCCAGGCGCCCGTGGTCTTGTCCTCCACCATGGCTTTTGCCCTGGCCATGAACTCCGCCGAGGACACTCCCCTCGTATCCCTGCCGCTGCGGTCGCGCACGGAGACGGCCCGGTCCCCGATCTCCCTGTCCCCCACCACGAGCGTGAAAGGCACCTTCTGCATCTGGGCGCGGCGAATCTTCATGTTCACCGTCTGGCGGTCGTCGTCCACCTCCACCCTCAGCCCGTTCTCCCGCAGCATGCCTTCGACCTCGCGCGCGTATGCGAGGTGCCGGTCGGCGACGGGCACGATCACCGCCTGCACGGGAGCGAGCCAGAGGGGGAACTCGCCCGCGTAGTGCTCCACCAGCACGCCGTAGAAACGCTCGATACCGGCCAGCACCACGCGGTGGATCATCACCGGGCGATGCGGCTGGTTGTCCGGCCCGGTATAGGAGAGGTCGAAACGCTCGGGCAGGTTGAAGTCCGCCTGCACCGTGGGGCCCTGCCAATACCTGCCGATGGCGTCCTTCAGCTTCACATCTATCTTGGGGCCGTAGAACACGCCCTCCCCGGGATCCACCTCGTAGGGTATGTCCATGTCCTCGAGGGATTCCCGCAGGGCCGCCGTAGCCTTGTCCCACAGCGCCTCGCTCCCAACGGATTTCTCCGGCCTCGTACTCAGGCATACCTCGAAATCCTCGAAACCGAAGGCGCGCAGGGAATAGAACGCGAAATCAAGGCACTCACCGACCTGCTCCTCCAGCTGCTCCTCGGTGCAGATGATATGGGCGTCGTCCTGGGTGAATCCGCGCACCCGCATCAGTCCGTGCAGGACCCCCGAACGCTCGTAACGGTATACCGTCCCCAGCTCGAAATACTTCAACGGCAGGTCGCGATAGCTGCGCGGGCGCGTCTTGTAGATGAGCAGGTGCCCGGGGCAGTTCATGGGCTTGACCACGTATTCCGCCCCGTCTTTCTCGAAGAAGTACATATTCTCCCTGTAATAGTCCATGTGCCCAGAGTTATGCCAGAGCTGGCCCTTGAAGAGGTGCGGGGTGACCACCATCTGGTATCCGCGCCGCTTGTGCTCTTCCTTGAGGAAATCCTCGATTATCTCCCTCAGCACCGCTCCCTTGGGGTGGTAGAACACCACGCCGGGCCCGGCCTCCTCGTGGAAGCTGAAGAGATCGAGCTCTTTCCCCAGGCGGCGGTGGTCGCGCCGCTCCGCCTCCTCCAGGAAATGCAGGTACGCGTCGAGCTCGCCCGCATCGTCGAAGGCCGTGCCGTAGATGCGCTGCAGCATGGGCCTTTTCTCGTCCCCCCTCCAGTACGCCCCGGCGAGGTTCAGCAGTTTGAAATGGCGCAGCCTCCCGGTGGAGACGAGATGCGGGCCGCGGCAAAGGTTGACGAAGTCGCCCTGCCGGTAGAGCGTCACCATGTCATCCTCCATCTCGTCCAGCAACTCGACCTTGTATTCCTGGCCACGTTCGCGGAAAAAACGCGCCGCATCCTCCCGGTCCCATTCCTCGCGCACCAGGGGCAGGTCCCTCTGTGCGATCTCCACCATACGTTCCTCGATGCGCGGCAGGTCCTCGGGTGTCAGGGTCGCGGGGAGGTCGAAGTCGTAGTAGAAGCCGTCGGCGATGGCCGGGCCGATAGCGAGCTTTCCGCCCGGATAGAGCTCCAGCACCGCCTGGGCCATGACGTGCGCGGCGGTATGGCGGTATGCCTCGGCTGCCCCCTCGTCGTTCCAGGCGACGACCTCCAGTTCCCCATCCTCCAGGGGGGCCGTCAAGTCGACCAGACGCCCGTTGAGGCGCGCCGCTATCGCCGCCTCGTATGCTTCGGGGTCCAGTGCGAGCAGGAACTCGCCGACTGTCTTGTGTGGATCCTCGACCACCTCGGTCGAACCGCCGATGACGATCTTCAACGATCCCTCCTAGGCCTTCTCCAGGACGAACTCCAGCTCGACGTCCTCGAGATGGGTGATGGCGCCTCCCGTGATGAGGTTCAACCTGCAGCGCAGATCCGTTCCCCTCTCGCGCATGTCCTGCCCCAGGAGAGCTATGATCTTGGTGGCGTAGGTGATGTCGTTGCGCCCCCGCGCATGTATGCGCGGGTGCAGCCCCTTTTCGAGGTGGGCGGCGATGTTGCGCATGACCTCCGCGCCATCGGAGTCCGCGCGTATGACCACGGGCTCGGACAACAGCTCCTCCGCTTCCCCGGCGATGTGGCCCTCCTTGTCCCGTCTTATCCTCTCCACCTCTTCCTCGGAGATCATGAGGGCTTCGAGGTCCTCGAAGACGAAACCGCATCTCAGGCAGAACTGGGAATCGAGCGGGCTCATCTCGCCGCAGCTCGGGCAGACGAGCTTCGAACCGTGGTTCTTCTCGCGCATACGTTTCGCGGCTTCATCTATCTCCTGCGACCGGAGCTGCACGTAGAAACGTGCGTAACAAAGGGAGCAGAACTCCGCGTCGTCGGGGTTCTCCGCCTGGCATTTGGGACATTTCATGGTTTACCTCCGCAAAAAGCCCTCTCTCCTGGCCGCAAACGCCTTCCAGGTAGGCCGGTGCTCGATAGCGCTACGCAGCCTCGGGGCAAGCTCACGGCCCCATGCCGCCGCGCCTCTCTCCGCAGCTGGTAAAGATCCCAGCCTCTATGATCAGGCCAAAAGCCTTTCACGTGGTGGGCGCGGAGGGGATTGAACCCACGACCTCTTCCGCGTCAAGGAAGCGCTCTCCCACTGAGCTACGCGCCCGTACCGCTAATATTCTGTGCGATTTCGAGCCTTTTCGCAACCGAACCTTTTCTTCTTTGGTTCTTGTGCGAGAAGCGTGGGTAAATACGGAGGTAAGTCAGAATGGAGTCGTATCTTCGACCTTCGATTTCAATGAAACAAGACGTTCTTCCTGGGCTTAAGGGCTGTCGCACTAACCCCGCGTCAGACATATCGCTCTCCACATATTCACCGAAATGGCCCGTTATTGACAGTTCGCCCTCCATTATGATGCCTATTATGCCGCGATTTTGGGAGAGCGAGATTCGTGCGAGGTTTATGCAACGGGCTCCTTATCCATAAAACTTAAAATCGATGCGACCCCATTCATCTTCTTCCATCATGAAGATCCCTGCATCTACTTGGCGCTCAACACCCAGCCGCGCCTCCTCCCCATACCCAAGTCCAACCCCTTCCGCGCATATCCCCAGATTCGATCCCCGCGGGTAAGGCGTGCGTCTCGCGATATACGGCAAAAAGCCCTCCGGGGAGGGCTTTTGCAGTTGGAGGCGGCGACCGGATTTGAACCGGTGATCAAGGTTTTGCAGACCTTTGCCTTACCACTTGGCCACGCCGCCGCTATCCCGTCCGGCGGTAAAAAGGTAGGCGCTTACCGCCTACCCGAATCGCTGGAGCGGAAGACGGGATTCGAACCCGCGACCCTCACCTTGGCAAGGTGATGCTCTACCAACTGAGCCACTTCCGCCCGTTTTCAACTCAAGATTCTAGCATCGCCCGGGATGTTACTCAAGCCGTCCCGCCGCTCACCCGCGGGCTTCTTTCTGCAACACCTTGCTGACGATGATCAGCCTGCTCGCACGGTCTTTCAGGGCCCTCTTGAACTCGATGACCATCTTCTCGAACTCCGACTCGGGCTTGTAGGCGAAGATGGTCTCGGCGCCGTCGCCGGCCCTGAACTCATGCGACAGTATGCCTTTTTCAGCCATCCTCTCCAGGAAGGGCTCGATGTCGGAGCCCAGTCTCCCGATGCTCATGGCGATGCTGGAAGGCGAACCCACGGTGTAGGGATTCTCGTGGAAGAACAGGATCAGGTCCCAGGTGATGAAGGAGTCCACGTACTCTTCGACGAAGACGCTCACTTGCTGGTCGAGGTTCTCGAAATCAAGCATCGCTCCATCACACCTCGTTGTTCCCGTCTCCTACTTGAAGAACTCCTCCGCCTTCTTCAGGCGGCGCGTCACGTACGGGTTGCCACTCAGGATCCCTTCCCTTCCCTCGAAAGCGGCCTTGACCTCGATCCCGGAGGAGGTGATCAACATACGCCTTATGCTCTTGTCGTGGTCCGAGGCGCGGTGTTTGAGCACGAACAGGGCGCGGTCGATGCTGGAGCTTATCTCCACGTAGCGCAACTGTATTATGGTATCCACGATATACGAGAGCCCCGCCTCGGCAACGGACATGTTGCCGGTGATGAAGGCGTCTTCCTGCGTGACCACGGCGGTGATCTCGTAACGCAGGAGCCCGTTGAGGAAGGTATACATGATCTCTCTCAGTTGTACCGGGTCCTGGGTTATCCGCTCCAGCTGGGTCATGGAATCGACGAACACCCTCTTTACCGATATCTCCTCGATGGTACGGTCGAATATACCGCCCGGCTGCTGGATCTCCCGCAGGAACACCGCGGGGGTGGTGAATATGGTCCGCAGCTTGTTCTCGCGCTCGTACGCGCGCATGTCGAACCCTATGGATAATGCGTCGCGGTAGAGCTGCCGCGGGAACTCCTCGAAGGTTATTATCAACCCGGGCTCACCATGCTCGATGATCCCCCGGGAGACGAACTCCATGCCCATGCAGCTCTTCCCGGTGCCCGGCGCGCCCTTGATCACGGCGACCGAGTTGTAGAGCAATCCCCCACCCAGCATCTCGTCCAGTCCCGAGATGCCGGTCGGTACCCTCTGCGAGTTGCCCTCCGCCCCTGGTCGATCTCCCATCACCTCGCTGGCTCCCCTCTTCCGCCGCATCTACATTCTTATTCTACAACATTCCCGTGCGTGACGCGGCACTCGTGCCGCCCCCTCCCCGCAAAGGTGTCGGGGCGGCTTGACGCCGCCCCGACCGGTTGAAGGACGAGATGCGATGAGGCTTTCTAATGCAGAAAACAGCGATGGCAGAAGGAGTCGTCTATGTCCTTCCCCATCTTGGAGCAATACGCCTTGAATCCTCTCAGTTCCAGGCTTTCACCGTCCCTGATCTCCCGCATGACATGTAGTTCGTCGCACCAGAAAAAATCGTCCAGGTCGAGCTTCTCCTTCTCCTTCATCTCAACCACCTCGTTCCTGCTGTTGAACAATTTTATAATATTTTAACATATTCAACATTAATATAACCAAATAACAGCTCTTGTCAAGTCCCCCTGGATATATGTCCCCCTTGATATATGAATCGGTCTCTTAGCGAACCCGCCTGTTCTCTATACCATCTGGATACATCCCTCGAGACATCCTTGATTACGCATACCGAGCCGCAGCCATACACTCCGCCCAGTTTCGGAAGCACACAGGCCGAGGGGTCATGCCTGGGATCAGGCCCGGGCCGGACGTCTCACGTCCGAACATAGGGATTATTCAGGATATCGGACTTCCTCTGATCTCATATCTTCCAGCCTCCTCAGGCCTGATCCCAGGCATGACCCCCCGGCTTGATTTGATTGCATGAGAACCCGATGGCCTGATCCGGCAAGAGCGACGAGCCGGGAGCGTTGCCGAGATACCGGTCGCCGGGCCGGTTCCTTGTTCGCTTATCGACCTTGTCATATAATCTTCTCGGCCCGGTACGAGGAAGGAGTTCGATGCCCAAGGACCTGGACAAGATATTCAAGCCCGCCGCCATCGCCATGATAGGCGCCTCCAACGTCCCGTCCAAGTGGGGCTCCTTCCTTCTCATCAACCTCATGGCCGGCGGGTACCCGCGCCAGAGCATCTTCCCCATAAACCCGAAGGAGAAGGAGATACACGGCCTAGCCGCCTACCCGTCGCTGTCCTCGCTGCCGTTGACGCCGGACCTGGCGTTCATCACCACCCCCGCGGTGACCGTTGCCGGCATTCTCGAGGAATGCGCCCGCGCGGGGGTCAGACACGCCGTCGTCATCTCATCCAGTTTCTCCGAGGTGGGCGAGGATGGAGCGCTCCGGGAGCGCGAGCTCGCCGAGGTCGCGCGCAGGCACGACCTGACCGTCGTGGGTCCCAATACCATGGGGATCGTGAGCACGCGGCAGAGGATATTCGCGGTCGGCGCACCCGTGCAGCTGCACCCCGGCGGCATCTCCTTCGTATCCCAGAGCGGCAACGTGGGCGCCAACATGCTTGGCTGGACCATGAACCAGGGTATCGGGTTCGGCAAGTTCGTGGGCAGCGGCAACGAGGCGCTGCTGCACGCGGAAGACTACATCGACTACTTCGGCGAGGACGAAGAGACGGGGCTGATCCTCGCCTACCTGGAAGGGGTGGACAATGGGCGCCGCTTCCTCGACATCGTCTCCCGCATAAGCCTGAGCAAGCCGGTCATAGTCCTCAAGTCCGGGCGCACGGAGGAAGGCGGCAGGGCTGCCATGTCCCATACCGGATCGCTCGCGGGCTCGGACCGCATCTACGACGCGGCCTTGCGCCAGAGTGGGGCGATACGGGCGGAATCGTCCCAGGACATGCTGGACCTGGCGAAGTCCTTCGAGAGGTTGCCGCTGCCGCCGGGAGACCGCCTGGGGATCATGACCATCGGTGGCGGGTGGGGGGTCCTAGCCACCGACGCCACGGCCATGGCGGGTTTGCGGCTCGCCCGGCTCGACGCGGAGGTCACGAGCGTATGCGACGAGCTCCTGCCCCCTTTCTGGAGCCACGACAATCCCGTCGACCTGGTGGGCAACATCTACATGGACACCCATCTCGCCATCCTCGAAGCCATGGCCAGGTCGCCCGAGGTCGATGCCATGGTCATCCTGGGCTCGCTGGGAACCGGCACCATCATCGGCCTCAATGTCCTCGTCTCGCAGAGCCTCATCATGGAGATGAGCGAGGACGCCCTGAAGGGCTTCTTCACGGAGTTGAAGGGCCGCAACATCCGCCTGCTCGACAGGGCCAAGGAGCTGATGAAGGCCTACGGGAAACCCATCGTCTTCGTGGAGATGCAGTTCATCGGAGAAGAGAGCCTGCGCGACCTCGAGGCAGGCGAGACGGTTATCTTCACCGCTCCCGAGAAGGCGGCGGTGATCCTCTCCAAGATGCTCCAGTACCGCCGCTGGCTGGAGAGAAAAGGCGCCATCTGACAAGACAACGCCCCGGCGGGGGCGTTGTTCCCGGACGTATTGAAGTATCGCCTACATGCTCTCCACGAAACGAGCCTTCATCTTGGTCGGGTTCCAGACAGTGTAGATACCCTCATCCGGGCAGTTCGGGAGCTCCTCGTTCTCGTCCTTGTGCTCGTACTCGTACCCGCACTTGTCGCAGTAATACTTTCCGGCCGGCGCCTTCTCTCCCGTTGTCAAGACCTCGTCCGCCATCTGGTTCACCTCCGTGTTTCAATATGACGGGAGGCGTTTAATCCGCCCCTGGGACAGGCCAGTCTTCATTTTGTTCTCTGGGCCGTCTTTAGTCAAGCACGGCACGGCGGGGGCGGGCCGCACGCGGTGCTGCGTGAAGCGTCACGCGCGTCCTGCGATGACGGGACCGGCGCCAAATCCGGGCTTTCACGCGCCTCCGATGATGCGGTTCACGGTATCGATCAGCTCGCCGATGGTAAAAGGCTTTACCAGGCAGGCCTCGACCTTCAGCTTTCCCTCCCTCTCTATCTCCTCCACCGCCCTCTTCATGGCGGAGATGATGATCACCGGGATCTTCCCTATCCCTTCCTGCTGCTTTATCTCCTTGTACACCTCGATGCCGTCGACGTGGGGCATCATGAGGTCGAGGAGTATGAGTTCCGGCTTCACGGATTCCAGGCGCGGCATTATCTCCCGGCTTTCGGTGAAACCGGCTACCTGATAGCCGTGCTTCTGGAGGATGATGGACACGAGGTCGATCATGTCCGGATCGTCCTCGATGTAGGCTATCGTCTTCATCTTCGCGGGCTCCTTTTGCCTGCAACGATCCTATTTATATTATCGTTTTGCAGGCTCATCATCTTGAGCTGGGCCTCCCGAAATAACAACATCTGGTAATAAGGCCCTCCTGCCACGCTGGCCTCCTCAAAGGCCTCGCATGTATTCCGGCCTTAAGAGCTCGGGCCTCCGGGTGGCCTGGTCTATCGTGCGCAGGAGCTCTTCCCTGTCCCGCGACAGCACCCCCTTCAACGGCAGGTAGTTCGAGGCGTGGTTGGTGCGGAAGACGCAGTCCGACAGATGGCACCCCTCCAGGAAAAGCTTCAATTCCTCGAGCAGGCCCTCCTGGCTCGGCAGTACGAACTCCCCCGCTTCCTGCTCCCTGAAAAGGGGCGTGCCGGGCACGACCATCAGGGTCAGGGCGCTCAGGTAATCGGGATCCATCCTCGTTACCGCCCGCGCGCTTAAGGTCGCGTGTTCGCGAGAACCCTCCCTGCCCCCCAGGCCGAGCAGCACGATGACCGAAGCCGCTATACCGCACTCCTTCGCCTTGTGGACCGCTTCGACCATGTCATCGCATCTGTCCTTTTTCCGCACCCTCTCGAGCACCCGGTCGTCGCCGCTCTCCAACCCCATGTAGACGATGCCCAGGCCGAGTTCCGCCAGCCTCCTCAGCTCTTCCTCGCTCTTTTCGTTTATATCCCTGCCGTTGGCATATATTCCTACCCGCCCCACACGCGGAAACGCGTCGCGCAGCGCGCAAAGGATAACGGCAAGATCGTCGGCGGGAAGGCGGAGAGCGTTGCCATCGGCGAGGAAGACCCGCTCCGTACGGGGGATAAGGCGGGCGGCCTCCCTGATGTCCTCCAACACCTCGCCGAGAGCGCGGGGCTCGAAGCGGATGCCGGAATAGGTAGGGCAGAACGTGCAGGCGTTATGGGAGCAGCCATAGGCCACCTGCAGGATGTAGCTCCCGGCCTCGCTGGGGGGCCGGATAACCAGTCCCCGGTATCGCATCGTTCTCCTTCAAACGCTAGCGCTGAAGACCCGCGCCTTGAAAAGTATAGCATGCCAAGGGAGATCGGGCCTCGAGGGGCGGCACGGCGCCGGCGTTACTCCTTCTTCGTCTCCCTCCGTCTCACACCGCCTTCGCCCAGTACTTCGCTCATGGTGCGGGGGCGACCGCGGAAATCGGCCCAGCCGTGACCCCGGAAAAGCAGTTGCTCGAAGCGATCATAGAGGTCCGCCGCAACCCGGGGCCCTATGCGCGCGGAGAGGAAATTAGCCGCATCGAGGTTGACGTTGGGTTCGTCCGTCTCGTAATACATGAATCCCGCCTTTTCCAGGTACTCCAGGAGCATACGGCGGTACTCGTCCTTGCTCAACCCGCTGGCCTCGAGGTCCCAGTGCCAGGTATAACCGGTACACATCAGTATCTTGTCGTCGAAGAAGCGGTCCTGCAGTCCTGCTTCCATCATCTTGTCCGCTATCCCCAAACCGCGCCAGGGCTGGCTAACCTCTATCGCCATGGCCTCGATGAGGCCCTTTCCGGACAGCTGCCCCCATCTCTCCGCGGAGCTGGGGGGGGCGATGGCCACGAAGCCCACGATCCTGTGGTCGTCGGTATAGGCCAGGATGATGTTGCTGTCCCCCCCGCGCGCGATACGTTCCAGGGCTTTCTTTTCGCGCGAGGCGGGGTAGTTCGGGGCCGCGAACACCCCCATCCCTTCGTCCAGTTGCATGGATGCGATGAACTCGGGGCCCGCCTTGGTCATTATCCTCACCCTGCCCCGGGGGGTATCCATGTAGTCGTCCGCGATGTCCGCCTCGGCCAAGCGCTCATCACCTCCTTCCTCTCCCGCTTCCTCAGGTGAGGGACGTATCGCCAAGTGGGGTCTTCAATCATTATCTCCGAGAAACAGCGGATCGCGGATTAAGGCAACGGGCAGAATCAAAGGTCCGATGGCAGACCCTATGCCGTCGTTATGCATTTCATTTCTCGCTACCCGCACTTCTCGGAGAAGATCCACCTATAATATACCCGTCTTGTTGTCATGTGACCTGCGGGACGTGAACGGAGTATCATGCGCGGTATAAAGGCTCATGGGATCGGGGGCGAGCTTGCGAGACTCGTTGGGGATTCCCCCCATCACAACATCCATTCCATAAACCAGCTCGAGATCGGCCTGAAGGAGAGGATATATTCTCTCCTCATCCCCGAGAAGGTATTCGAACTCTTCGGGATAGACCGCTCGGCCTTCTGCAACCGGCAGGGAGAGCGGGTTCTCAAGACGGTGGCCCCGCGGCAGGCAAGTTTCGCCATCGTCGAGTTGAGAGAGCATCCCGACGACCGCGACTGCATCTTCTTCCTGGAGATCGCCGACACGCCCTTCTTCAAGGTCGAGATCACCTTCCTCATCATCAACGACCCGAGGGGCCCCCGCTTCAACACCGACATCGACGACACCGGCCGCAGGACCAAGTTCGGTACCGCCCGCCGAAACCGGGACGAGGAGCTCAAGGCCATGCGGGCGGGCCTGGCCCCGGGGCAGGTGCGCAAAGGCCTTCGTCTCATCAAGGATTTCCTGCCCCTGGTCCTGGACTTCATCGCCGCCATGGGGCAGGATATGCTGGTCGCGGAACCCCTCGCTTACCATGACGCGATCATCTTCGAGCGGCACGGTTTCCACTATATCCGCGGCAGGAAGAAGTTGGAGGCGATCAACGAGGGTTTCCAGCCCGGGGGAGAGCTTTTTCTCAAGCTCGATGGCAGCAACCCCTTCCGGCAGCCGGGCATGGAGAAAACGGTACGCGGCAGGAGTTGGGCGATACACGACGGCATACTCGGGGAGGCCTGGAAGGATGTCGAGATGTACCGTCCCATCGGCGCTCCCGCGCACATCACCACCTTTCCCGGCTGGGTGTACTGATGCGACGGCGTAAAGGCGGCCGTCGCCGCCGGCGCCGGCGGCCCCATCATCTCGATACATCCCAATCCCAACGCCACCCTCTGCGACGGACCGCAATCCCTCGATTCCGAGACCTCAGGCTAGGCCTCATGGCAAGGTACGCAAGGTGGCTCGGGCTATCGGCAGGGAGGCCTGACATCGTATCGCCCCCGTGCCGCCGGGGCGCCGTGATGCACCCGCGGATCGCCTTATCGCATCAGGTGGAGATCGAAGCGCTTCGCGCATGAAGCGCATCAAGCGGTGAAGAAGGAAAGCGCCGGCGTCTTCATTATGGCTTGCACGAAATCCGCCTGCAGTTCCTCCTTGACGGGGTGCCTGATCATGAACATGTTGACCTCCACGCGCAGATCCCGCTCATCGGTGCGGAGGGGATTGGGTATGGTCATGTATTCGTTGAGCCGGGAAAGATCAGCGTAGAGTTCATCGACCAGGTTACGGTCCTGGTCGCGGTATATCCCCACCAGCGACATCTGGGTCGCGTATTCGAAGAACACCACCCGGGAGATGCCGATGACCTTCTTGTTGTAGGTGACGCAGTTGACATCCAGCGGCGATATCGCTTCCACCGCGGTCATGCTCCTCGCATCCACCGTACGGAACCCGGATACCATCTTCTCGAAGGCCCTGACCATCTGTCCCGCCTTGTTGCCCTCTCCGGCCAGGCAGGTAAGGCCCTTGAACACCACACCTCCGGCGATGATGATCCTCGACTGCGCCGGCCTGGCGGCGAGGAGTCTTTTCTCCAGCAGCTCGGCTTCGCATTCCTCCTCGATGCCCTTCTGGAAGCCGTCCATATCCACTCCGAAGCTGTAGAAGTTGGCCCTCTGCCAGCCCTCCATCTCGTGATGGGCCAGAATACCCAGGCCGGGAGAGTTTTTATAGTAATAGAAGAACGCTTTCTGCCTTACCAACCGCCGCTTCTCCTCGCCTCTCTTCCCCACTCGAACAGGTACGCTTGCGTGTCCGCGCCGCCGCGAACGGGATGTGGCCGCACCACCCTCCCGTATATATATTTCTGTGGTCCCGCCCGCTATACCTTGATATTATCATTAGAAAAGTCCCGCCATACGAAAGACCCTGGCGGAGCCGCTCTCTCCGCCCGGGATTGCGGCGGGAAGGAGGGATAGTGGCCGCGGACCGCTCACGGCACTCGCCCGGAGCGGCTCCGGGACCGATGACATGCGCGATACGAGGGGGGGTGAGGAAGTTGGTACGGTTCCTGATCGGATGGCCTATCTTCCGGGTGGTCGCCACTTTCTACCATTTTCGTGTCAGCGGCTACGGGAACGTCCCGAGAAAGGAACCCCTGCTGGTAGTGGGCAACCATAACAGCCGCAAGGACCCCGTGGCCATCAACCTGGCCACGAGGCGCCCCGTGCGCTACATGGCCAAGAAGGAGGCCTTCGATCCACGCAACAGCCTGTTCGAGTGCCTGATGGTGCGGATATTCTTCGCCTACCCGGTCGACCGCGAGAGGCCGGGGCCGGAGGCCATACGCCGCACCATCGATTACCTGGACCACGGTGACTGCGTGGGCATCTTCCCCGAGGGGACCCGCCACGACGACCGCGTCCTCCACCCCTTCACCCATGGTGCGGCATATTTCGCCTGGAAGACGGGGGTGCGGGTATTGCCGCTAGGCGTGACCGAGACAAGGGGAGAAGATTACCACATAAACATCGGAGAGCCCTTCGAGGTGCCGAGACTGGAAGGCAGGCCCCACAAGGTGCTGCCCCAGATCACCTCCATCATCCGCGAGCGTATACTGGAGCTCCTTCCCGACGACTGGGAAGACCGCCCCGAGGAAGCGGAAAATCCCGAACCACTTTCCTGAACCCATTGCGGGAGCGCATACTCACTGCTAACGGATACCGCATCGCGCCCGGCATCGTCGCGCCGGGCGAAGCGCCGCGCAAAGCGATGTGAACATGCATAAATCGCGCTCGATACGCGGTCCTTTTTGCCGATAGCGTAGAGGACCGTATGGCACGGGATTGAACCGCGATCAAGGTACGAGGTTCTTCTGCGGGAAGCGTGGGCGGCAGGACTGGAAATGCATGGCGACGGGAGCGGGTCAGCCCGCCGCCAGCGATCGCCCCAGCCCCCGGGCCTGTTCCAGGGCCCCCTCTACCGCGAGTATGTCTGCGGCTCCGTCTACGCCGGCGAAGGTGATGCTGGTCCAGTCCTTGACCTGGATGATGTAGAAGAAATAGGCCATGGTGGGGCGCGTGCACTCGAAGGTCTCCGGCTTGTCGCGTCCGCAGCAGGAGATGAAGAATCCCTTGCGTTCCGCGGCGAACTCCGGCTCGACGGGGTTCGCGCCCAGCACGTAGCGGACGGCCCACAGGCGCTGACAGCGGTCGATCAGCGCCTTTGCCTGCGCGCAGACGTTCATGGAGAATATGGGAGCGGCCATGGCCACCCCACCCGCCGCCAGGAGATGCGGGTAGACGGACTGCATGTCGTCCCGCTGTATGCACTCCCCTTCCCTGAAGCAGTGGTTACAGGCGCGGCACGGCCGGATATCCATCTCCGCGGTAAAGAGGCTTTCGACCCCGAACGCCGCCTCTTTCGCCCCTTCCACCAGCGAGTTCAGCAGCAGCGCCGTGTTGCCCCCGCGGCGGGGGCTGGTGTACAGGGCGAGCAGGTAGCGGCACTCATCCCTCATGTCCTCATCCTCCCTGCCGGGTCACATGCCGAAAACCCGGGCTACCGCCTCCGGATCGTCCTTCAGCTTCGCGAACACCTCGTTCAGAGCCATCGGGTCGGCGGCGGTCTCCGCTATCCCCTGCAGCGCCTTGAGCTGCGGGCCCATCTTCGCCTCCCACGATTCCCCGTAACGCGCCAGGGATACTTCCGAGAAGTCTCCCTCCTCCAGAGAAGCCACGGCGGTCCTGGCGGCGTAATTGGCGGACCTTACCGCAGATGCCACGCCTTCCAGTATAAAGGGTTCGACGAAGCTCCCCGCGTCCCCTACCAGCAGGGCTCCCGCGGCATGATTCCTGCCGATCTGTCCGGCGCTGGGCACCCTCCATCCCATCCAGCCGGAGACCCTCCGCGCCGAACGCATCTTCTCTCCATGCGGATTGGTGGAGACGAACCTCTCGACCATCTCCTCGGCGTTTAGTTCCGAATCCACGTACTTCGACATCTGTATTCCGACCCCCAGGTTGACCACGTCCCCGTAAGCGGGATGGGGTGAGAGGCATACGAAACCGGGAGAGAAATCGGGGTCGTAGTGCACTTCCACGTCACGCAGAGGCGGAGTGCATCCCGTGTAGTATGCCCTGCCGGCGAGGTAGACCTGTTCGTAATGGTCCCCAAACAGGCCCAACTTCTTTGCCACCCAGGAATGCGAGCCGTCCGCTCCTATCACCACTTTACAGCGGTACTCCCCGAACTCACCCTGGTACTTCGCCCTGACCCCTCGCACCTGGCCGTCCTCCACCACGAGGTCGTGCACCCAGAACTCCTCCAGCACCACGGCTCCCAGCCCCGCGGCGTTGTCCTTGAGGATGGCATCGCCGACCCGCCGGGGACACGTGACCCCTTTTTCGTTGGGCCCTGCGATGGCGGTGTAGTCGGGGCTCGACAGCACCACCCGCGGATAGGCGTACCCTGCATCCACCAGCTTTTCGTACACTCCCAGTTCTTCGTAGGTGCGGACACCGAAGGGCCCGTAGATGTCGCTGCAGGGCTTTTCCCTCGGGAACCGCTCCTTGTCCACCAGCAACACCTCGATCCCCGCCTGGGCCAGCCTGGCGGCCGCCGTGCTGCCACCCGGCCCGGCCCCCACCACGATAACCTCCCATTCCCTGCGCATCATTGCTCACCTCCCGGCACCGCGGGCCCCATGACCAGTACGTCTCCGGCGGGGCAGATCTCCCTGCAGGCGCCGCAACCCAGGCAAAGGGCGTGGTCTATCTCCACGTAGCCGCAGCGCATACATCTCCTGGCATCGCTGGCGATATCCTCTCGGGCGTTGGCGAGGTCCACCTCGCTGAAGGACTCCAACGCCCGCGCGGGAGCGAGGCGCGAAAGCTCCAGCGGTTCCAGCTTTTCCAGGCGGACAGGGAAGATCTTCTCCCGCAGCGGCGCTTCACCGAGCTCCCTGCCATCAGGCGGGAGAGCCCTGCCTGAAAGGAACGAGTCCACGGCTATCGCCGCCCTCCTTCCCGAGGCCATGGCCTCGACCACCGAGCCGCCGCCGCCGGCCATGTCACCGGCCGTGTAGACCCCCGTAAGAGATGTTGATGGTCCGGCGGTGCCGGGCTCCGGCTCCCCCGCGCTCGCATCCACCAGCCCCATGCGGCTCAGCAGGGCATGGTCGACATCCTGGCCCACCGCGAAGATGACCGTGTCGACGGCCATGTTCATGCCGCGAGAACGGTCTATCTCGGGCGCCGGCCTTCCCCGTACGTCGACGCCTACGGCCTCGACACGGGCGAGCTCCAGCGTTTCCGCCCGCATCCATTGCGAGATGATGCGAACCGGGGCGTACCCGGGCAGGAATTTCACCCCCTCCCGCCTCGCCTCCTCGACCTCCCAGGCGTATGCGGGCATGTCGCATTCCTCTTCTATGCACACTATGTGCGCCTCACGCGCTCCCTTGCGTAAGGCCGTACGGGCCGCGTCGGTCGCCACGCTGCCCCCTCCTATGACCACGACCTTTTCCCCGGTCTCCGGGGGGCGCCCGCCCTTCACGCCGCGCATGTAGTCGAGCGCGGAATGCACACCCTGGTAATCGACGCCTATCAGCGGGAGCTTCCTGCCCCGCGGCGCCCCTATCGCCAGAACCACGGCCTTGAAGCCGTCCTCGCAGAGTTCCCGCAGTGCCGGCGAGACGCCGACCGTGGCTCCACAAACCACGTCTATACCGTCACCCAGGGCCCAGGCGAACTCTCTCTGCCACACCTCGTCGGGCAGACGGAATCCGGGAACGGCCAAGCGCATCATGCCACCCGGGGACGGACCGGCTTCGAAGACGGTCACGCGGTAGCCGAGCGAGGCCAGGTCTGCGGCGGCCGTGATGCCTGCCGGTCCGCCGCCCGCGACCGCCACCTTCATATCGATGTTGCGGCGGTAGACCTTCCTCGCGGCCTTGCCGCCGCTGAAGGCCCAATCGGCCAATTCTTTTTTCATCGCCCTTATGGGTAGAGGCGTGTCGATGAGCGTGCCTCTCTTGCATCCCTCCTCACAGGGACGGCTGCAGATCCTTCCCAGCACTCCCGGTAGGGGATTGACCGCTTCGATCAGCCTCCACGCCCCTTCCCAGTCGCCGCGTGCCAGGAGATTGACGTATCCCTCCGGGTGATGCCCCAGGGGACAGGAGAGGCTGCATGAATCGCGCGTTAGGGCCTCCATATCGCGGGGAAACATAACCGGCCCCCTGGCGCAATCGGGGCAGAGACGGCATATCTGCCTCTGCATCTCCTTTATGGCGCCCGTGGGGCAGATGTTGAGGCACGAACCGCAGTTGATGCACCTTTCGGTATCGGCGCGGGGTGAAGCCGCTTTGTGCAACTTCCGTTCCGATCCCCCGGGCCAGCGCAGGGTGAAATCGATCGATGGCGGCGTTGAACTCTCCATGCGGCAAACCTCCCTCTACCCCTCCAGCGGTATATTCTAACACAAGAGGCTGTCGCACAAACCCCGCGTCAGGCATATCGCTCTCCACATATTCACCGAAATGGCCCGTTATCGACAGTTCGCCCTCCATCATGATGCCGTTTTTGCCGCGATTTTGGGAGAGCGGGATTCGAACGAGGTTCATGCAACAGGCTCACAAGGGGTCGTATTCCCGGCGCGCGTTCCGCCATTGATGAGACTGGCGGGAGTTGCTTCCGTCAGGAGATGCGGTCCATGCCGATACGGATACGGGATCATGCGGCGCCCGTGGTTCCACCCAGCGGGAATGGAGCGGCCGAGAGGGGCGGCCACGGCGGGCGGCGCTCAAGCCACGGGCCCCGACAGCGACGCCAGGTCCCTGTACAGCTTATCCAACTGCTGACGCAGTACCTGGTAGCGGCGCCTCCTGTCGTCGAGTTCGCGGGTGAGGCGCTGCATCTCCTCGAGGATCGTCTTCTCCTCTTCCTCCAGCTCCCCCAGCCGCAGGCGTATCTCCTCCATGCGCTTGCCGCGTTCGATAGCTATGGCCACCTGCTTGATGAGAGTATTGAGCATGAAAAGATCCAGTTCGCCGAAGGCCTGGTCTCTCTTGGTGTTGAGGTTGAGGACGCCCAGGAGTACCCCTTCTTCCACTATGGGGACGCTCAGCGCGTCCGCGACCTTGCGCCTGGTGCGCAGGCGGGGATCCATGAGATCGTCCAGGAGTAGCATGCCCTGGCGCCGCTCGGCTACCAATCCCGCGATCCCCTCTCCCACCTTGGCCTGGGCCCTGCTCACGACTTCCTTGCGCAGGCCCTGAGCGGCCTTCATCACCAGGATATCGCTTCCCGGGGGCTCGATAAGCATTATCGAGCCGGAGGTCGCCTCCATCACCTCCACCGCGCCCTTCAAGATGCTGTCCAGCAGCGTATCCAGGCTCGAAAAAGACATGATCTGTTCGTTGATCCGCCAGATCATATCCAGTTCCTTTATCTTCTCGACATATCGTTCCTCCCCCGCCCGCAGCCTCTCGCCGTCCATCTTCTCCCCCTTACTAACCCCGGCCTTCCCCTTTATCATGCACGCGCCTCCGCGCGATCAAGGCCGCACCCAGGGCGCCGATCACCTGGGGGTCCATTCCCAGGCCCTTGACCTGCACGCCCAGCTTCTTCTCCAGGGTCGCCATGAGCCCCCGGTTCTTCGCGCATCCCCCTGATACCGTCACCTCCTCCTCCAGCCCGACCTTGCGGATCATGGAGGCCAGGCGCGCCGCGATGGCCTCGTTGATACCCGCGGCGATGTCCGCGACCTCCACGCCTTCATTGAGCAGGGTTATCACCTCCGATTCGGCGAAAACGCTGCACTGGCTGGTTATCTGGGAGGGGTTCCGTGATGTGGCCGACAGTTCCGACAGCTCTTCGAGCGAGATCTCGAGCACGCGCGCCATGGCCTCGAAGAACCTTCCCGTGCCCGCGGCGCACTTGTCGTTCATGGCGAAGTCCACGACCTTGCCCTTGGGGCTCAACTTGATGACCTTGCAGTCCTGCCCGCCGATATCTATGAGGGTGCGGTCGGCGGGATTGAGATGGAAGGCACCGAGCCCGTGACAGGTTATCTCGGAGACGTTCTCGGAGGCGAAGGGAATGCGGACCCGTCCATAACCCGTGCCCACTATATAGGCCATCTCCTCGCCCGGCCGCAATCCGGCGGCGGATAGCGCCTTCTCCAGGGCCAACTCCGCCGTCATCTCCGGGCGCACCGCGCAGGGGATTATGGAGTATGCGAGCACTTCTCCATCCCTCAAGAGCAGTGCTTTGCCGGTGGTGGATCCCACGTCGCATCCACACACTATCGGCAGATCCCTCATGCTCCTTCCCTTCTCCTCGTCTCCTCAGCCTCGCCTTCCGATACGCTTATCTGCCCATAATTCTACCAGACGCACCCCGCCGTATCCCCGCCGGCCCGCGTAAGGAGTTCCGCACTTCACCTCCTGGTCACCGGCAGGTGGTAATATGAGAGGCGTGCAGGAACCGACGGCCCGCGTGTTGGACATCGCCGTTGATGCAGAGAGGGGCTTGGAGCGGAATGGATATCACCGTCATCGAGGCCAGGGACTTGCCGGACGCCTGGTTCCAGTGCGTGTACAACATTTTCGAGAAAGGCCGCGAATATCGTATCGACCGCGGCAGCTTCAAGGGCAGCAGGCGCATGGAATACGACTTCGTCGTGGTCATGATAAGGTATCCGGAGACACGGCCCCTCATACCGGACATCCCCCCGGGGATCGGGCTGCCGCCGCCCACCGACATGGAGTACGTCCACGAATACCTGGAGAAACTCTGTTCCTCCTGCTCCAAGGCGGACAATGAGGACTACACCTACGGCATGTACCTGGAGGACCAGGTCCAGGAGGTCATCCGCATCTACCGCGAAGAGGGCTTCGGCACCAACCAGGCCTGCATGGCGGTCTGCGATCCCGACGCCATCTACCTCGAGGACCCCCCGTGCCTGCGGCAGATAGACACGCGTATCTATCCCGAGGAACGCAAACTTCATTTCGTGGTCTATTTCCGCTCCTGGGACCTCTGGGCCGGATTTCCCGTCAACCTGGCCGGTATACAACTGCTCAAGGAGTACATGGCCGACGAGATCGGCGTGGAGCCGGGAGAGACGCTGGCCCTCTCCAAGGGCATGCACCTCTACGATTATGCCTGGGATATAGCGAAGATACGGCTGGGGAAATCCTGAGCCGCGGCCGGGACTGTTCTCCGCCTCTCGCACCGCCCTCCCTCCCGATACCCTGGAGGCGTCCCGGCGGATCGGGCAGGCGGTCCCTTTCGCCGCGTATGATGCATCGTGCGAAGCCAAAGGTTATGTACGGCATTATTACCTTCCTATATAATTGGTTGAAATCGCGGCGCGAAACCGTTTCGTCCGCAGCCTGATGACCTGGTTTCGATGACATTAAGACACGGGAGGTGGCATCATCGACCCCCTGGCGATAGAACTGAACGAAACGATAAGGGCGCACTCCCAGCAGCTCTATGACTCCCTTTCCGCCCTGGGGCGCGAGCTGTTTTTCCCCCGGGGCATCCTGACCCAGGCCGCGGAGGCCAAGAAGAGCGCCTATCGCTACAACGCCACCATCGGCATCGCCACCATGAACGGCAAGCCGCTTTACCTGCGCAGCCTGAGAAAATATATCAAGTACCTAAAGCCGGAGGAGACCTTCCCTTACGCCCCGACCACGGGCCTGATGGAATTGAGGCGATTGTGGCGAGAGCATCAGCTGAAACTGAACCCCGGCCTCGCGGCGAAGAGCTTCTCCATGCCCATCGTCACCAACGGGCTCACTCATGGCCTGAGCATCTATGCCGACATGTTCTGCGACGCCGGAGACGTGCTGCTCCTGCCGGACAAGATGTGGGGGAACTACCGCATGATCTTCGGCACGCGCCGCGGGGCCGATATCCGCCACTATCCCTTTTTCGCGCCGCGTGGAGGCCTGGACACGCAGGCTTTCCGCGATGCCCTGTTCTCCTGCAAAGACCGTCCGAAGATCCTGGTCCTGTTCAATTTTCCCAACAATCCGACCGGTTATTCCCCATATCCCGATGAGGCAGCGGCCATGGCGGACGTCCTCGTGGATGCCGCGGAGGCCGGAGCGAACGTGGTCGCCTGCGTCGACGACGCCTACACGGGACTCTTCTACGACGACGGCGTGCTGAAGGAATCCTTTTTCTCCCTGATAGCCGATGCCCACCCCCGCCTTACGGCCATCAAGGTGGACGGCCCCACCAAGGAGGACTACGTGTGGGGGTTCCGTATCGGCTTCATCACCTTCTCCCTGTCCGGTGACGGGGGGCGGGAGTCCGCCTACGAAGCCCTGGAGAAGAAAGTCGGCGGCCTGATACGCGGGACCATCTCAAAGAGCTCGACCCCCTCGCAATCGCTGCTCATCCACGCCATCAAATCGGCCGGCTACGAGGAGGAGAAAAGGGAGAAGTTCGAGCTGCTGAAGGGACGGTACGAGGAGCTCAAGGACGTGGTGGCCGCGGAGGAATACGCGGACGCATTTCGTCCCTACCCCTTCAACGCGGGTTATTTCATGTGCCTGGAGCTGCCGCATACGGACGCCGAGCGCCTGCGCGGGCATCTCCTCGACGCCTACGGCGTGGGGACCATAGCCATCGGTGAGCGCGACTTGCGTATCGCGTATTCCTGCCTGGAGAGAAAGCAGATAAAGGACCTCTTTGATATACTTTATGCTGCGGTGAAGGACCTCGAGATCCATGACAGGCGAACCGGGAGGCGATAGATGGCGGGACAGGGCGGCGAGGCGGGCGTATGCGTCGATAGCGGCGGCCGCAAGCGCATATACATCGTCGATGTGACGAATCGCGACGGCGTCCAGACGTCGCGCCTCGGATTGGCGAAGCTGGAGAAGACCATCATCAACATGCTGCTGGACGAGATGGGCATCTGGCAGAGCGAATTCGGCTTCCCCACCACCCGCCACGAGAGGAACTATCTCCAGGCCAACCTGGAGCTGGCGGAGCTCGGGGCCATCCATCACATGCGTTTCTCCGGCTGGGTGCGCGCCGTCGCCGCGGACGTCGCCCTCGCGCGCGATATGGTGCCCAAGTTGAAATACATCAACGTATCCATCTCCACGTCGGACCAGATGATCGGCGGCAAGTGGAACGGACGTTACGAGTTCACCGATATCGTGAACATGATGCGCGGGTCCCTGGAAAAGGCCAGGGAGCTGGGCTTCGAATGCCTGGGGGTCAACGCCGAGGACGCATCCCGGACCTCTGATGAACACCTCATCGAGTTCGCGCTGGCCGCCCGGGAACACGGGGCGGAGCGGCTGCGTTATTGCGATACCCTGGGCTTCAACGATCCTTTCACCGTCTACGACCGCATCAAGCTCATCGCCGAGGAGACGGGTATCGACATCGAGCTGCATTTCCACAACGACCTGGGTATGGCCGTCGGCTGCTCCGTCGCTGGCGCCAAGGGGGCGATGGACGGCGGCGTGAACGGCTATATCAACACCACCATCAACGGCATGGGCGAGCGTGCGGGAAACGCGGATCTCGTCTCCACCATCCTGGCGATCATGAAATCGTCCCTCTTCGACGGCGAAGAGGTGCTGGACGACTCCGTAAACCTCATGGCGGCATGGAAGATCGCCAAGTACGCCTCTTACGCCTTCGGCGTGCCCATCCCGGTCAACCAGCCGGGCGTAGGCGATAACGCTTTCGCGCACGAATCCGGGATACACGCGGACGGCGCCCTCAAGAGCAGGCGCAATTACGAGCTCTACGATTACGAGGAGCTAGGGAGGGGGGAACCCGAGATCATCGAGACGGGGCGCAACATTACCCTGGGCGAGTATTCCGGGATCAAGGGCTTCCGTAACGTATACGAGAAACTCGAGGTGGAGTTCCAGAGCGAGGAGGAGGCCAGGGACATCCTGGAGCTGGTGAGGTTCGCCAACGTCACCACCCAGAAGCCCCTGGTCGAGGACGAACTGCTGTTCATCGCCCGCTACCCCGACCTTGCCCGCAAGATACTCACCCTCGATCCGTCTCAAAACAAGGCTGGGAATATCTAGGAGAGCGGAAAATGGTCGACGTGCCCGAGGAGGTCTTGGGGAAACTCGCCTCCTACTACAACCTGCACAAGCACGGCCAGCCATCCGACGTCATCCCCCCCTGGATACGCAATATCAACAACATGAGCAAGATGGACATGGAATACGAGACGCGCGACGCCATACGTAACTGCAGGGATCTGCGGAGGAAGATCAACGAGTTCGAATACGAAGGCGAACGCCTAATCCCGGTGAAGAGCAAACGGGAGAAGTTCATCGAGGACCTGCAACGCGAATGGACCTACATAAGCTACTACCTGTACACCCTTTTCCTCCACTCGGGGATAGAGGTGTCAGAGGACGAGTTTGACGAATACCTGCGCGAGGAGACCGGGAGCAGGTCTTTTATCACCAACCTCACCGCCCACCGCTGATCGGCGCCAACATCCGGTTTAACGCATCTCGCAAGTCCGCCTTCTCGCGCGGCATGCACGCGACCAGCGCGGATATACTCCCGGAAGGGGATGATCCCCTCGCAGGTCTAATTCCGGCTCGTGACCCTAAATCGCCGCCATTACAATACCGATATAATAGTGTTCGCCATGCCGCAGTTAAAGGGGTGTTGCGTTTGGACCCGCACGAACTCGCCGAGCGGATAGCCAACATGATCGTCGCCAGAGGCCATGTATACGACGAGGATATCGCCGAGGAATTCGACGCCGACGAATTCGAACTCATCAAGGCGAAGAACGTACTCATCCGCTTCTACGGTATAGCGCACGAGAAGTGGCACAAGGAGGGCGAGGAGAGCCGCAAGGCCATCTTCCTCACCTCGGATTTCGGAGGTGACGACGCCGCCGCCCTCGTGCACAAGGTATTCCACGATCCCGGTTTCAAGACCCGGCGGCGCATCAAGGAGGATGAGCGCAAGTCGGAGATCCGCGGCGAGGTAAGGGAGCTCTTCAACCTCCTGCAGGAGGAATGGGGCGACCTCTTCAAGCGCAGCCAGCCCGAGGCCTGAAGGCCACCGCTTTTCCCCACGCTCTACAGAAAATGCAGGCTGACCTCCAGCCGTCCGGGCATCGACCTCTCCCAATCGAAGGTGACGGGCTTGCCGCGTCCCAGGAAGGATGCGGCTATTCCGGCCACGATGGGGTAATTGAACGGATTCTCTATGCGGGCCCTGATGCCGTCCTCGGTGGGCTCGGTGAATATGGGGTTACCCATCCCCCGGTATGCCAGGAAGAACAGGTCGCGTATCTTCTCCTCCACGCGGCGTCTCTTCCACACGAGGTCGGGCAGGATCCCGTCCACCATGGCCTTGATCTCGTTGGCCATGAAATCGTCCACCCACCCCCCGTACCTGGCTCTTATCTCGGCGTGTGCGGCGTTGATGCCCGCCACGTCGATGAGGGTGACCTGTTCGCCGTTGTGGGTATCCACCATCACCCCCCTGGTGATGTCCCAGGAGAAGAAGCTGACCGAGAACGGGATGCCGCAACGTCTGCAGCGCTTGTAACTGATATAGCCCGGCAGGGGCACCTCCCAGGAATAGGAATACTTCTCGATATCTTCGCAGCGATCGTCATCCAAAACGGTCACTCTGTAGACCGTTTCCCCGTCCTCTTCCGAGATCTCTATGCTCGCGCTCCTGTTCTCACCCGCGTAGAAGGCGCCCAGAATGTCCCCCGCGAAGCAGGTCTTGTTGTAGCACTGGGAGCAGGATATGATCGCTTCTTTTCCCTGCTTGTAGTGCAGAAGCCTGGCGTCCGCCATGCCGAGGATGCGGGCGTGATCACAGAGCAGTTCGTAGAAGGGGCGCCTGATGAGCGGGTAGCCGGTGGCGACCTTCCTGAACCCCACCATCACCGAGCGCACGTAATGGCTGGCATCGAAGGCCTTGGCGCAGATGAATGTCTTCTCGATATCCTTGCCGACTTTTTCCGCCGCCTTGTCCAGGATACCGTTTATTATCTTCCTCTCCACGATGACCAGCCTCTGGGAGCCGTCGCGGTTGAGGATGCGTCCGTGCTCCTCCCAGATGTGGTTCTTGGAGACGGAAAGGGGCACGCCGCATTCCTTGCATACATGGAGAACCGGGACGAAAGCGGACAGCCCCCTGCCCCTGATCCAACTCCTCCCCTGCATGTTGCCGGCGAGCGATGCTTCGCCGTCCGCTTCGCGTCTGCTCATACGCCCTTCCCCGGATCGTTACCCGGCTGCGCTTGGCCTTGGAGCTCAGACCTCGGGATCTTCAACCCCGAATAGACCGTAGACCGGCAGCGATAAAACGGGTTCAAGATCCTGGATCCGACCAGACCCCGCGACTTCCTTTTCCTTTCCCGGCTCCCACATTTCCCGCAGAAAAACCCCACATGGCAGCAATATCTCTTCGGGTTACCCGCACCATCCGCCACTATATTTCACCGACGATGCCGGGTCGCCCGGATCGAGTTAATTCTATCACAATGCCATCCCGCCCCTTTCCTCGTATTCCCTCTCCCGATACGCGTACCGCCACACGCCCCGCGAAAATCCCACCTGGGGTCACCTTTAAAGACCCAAGTCAAGGGTAAACCTCCCCTGCCCC
>CAZQFX010000005.1:23178-38645 GCA_964592775.1 uncultured Actinomycetota bacterium | reverse complement strand
AATCCCATTCGGGGTCAGCCCTGGAACGGGATCGGCAAATCCCATTCGGGGTCAGTCCCTCATGCCGCAAGGTCGCGGCACCAGCAAAGGATGAAAACAGCTTCGCGCCATGAATGGGAAACAAGATATGGTGCCGCAAAGGCTATTTTCGGAACAGCCCTGGAACGGGATCGGCAGGGGTCTGCCCCGAAAATACACTCCCCGATACCAAATGTTATGCCGACAAGCGATGTTTTATCGTCCTCCGTGGTGTCGCGTCTGCGTGACATGGACGGCTGACCCCCGGACTACCCTTCATCTCCCTCAGAGCATCGCTTGGCTTCGGGGACCACCTCCCCTCCGTTACGCGTTCGTGGCACACCCTGACCCTAATAGGTTACTCAGGCGATTACCTCCCGGAAGATGCGCAGCGTACCCTCGGCCGCATTCCTCCAGGAGAAAAGTGAGGCCCTCTCCATCCCCGCCCGGCCCAGCTCCTCACGCAGCACAGCCTCGCCCGCTAATCTCTCGACGGCTCCCGCCATCCCCTCCACGTCCAGCGGGTCGAACAGCAGCGCCGCGTCCCCCGCGACCTCCGGCAGAGAGGTGGCGTTGGAGCAGGCCACCGGCGTGCCGCAGGCCATAGCCTCGATGACCGGCAGCCCGAAGCCCTCGTATAGCGAAGGATACACGAATAGGCCGCAGGCGTTGTAGAGCAGCAGGAGGTCCTCCTCGGGAACGTATTCCACGTGCTTCAACCTGCCCTCCATGCCGCAGCGGCGGGCGGCACCCCAGATATCGACGGGAGGGGTGAAGGGGGCCGTGGTGCCCAGGATAAACAGCTCCAGTTCCTCGCCCAGGCGGCGCGAGGCTTCGGCCACCGCCTCTATGAGCCGCTCCAGGTTCCTGCGGGTGTGGATGGCCCCCGCGGTGAACACGAATCCCGTCCCGAGGCCATACCTGCCCCGCACCTCCGCGAGGCGTTCCTCGTCATGAACGGGGCGGAAGAAGGGGTCGGGCGCCCCATGCACCACCGCGACGCGGGACGGTTCCACGCCCAGGATGCGTATTATATCTCCCCTGGAATACTCGCTCACGGTGACGATGCGCTCCGCCTGCTTCACCTCCCGCCAGAAGATACTGTCGAAGAGGAACCTGCGGTCCGCCGCGAACCACTCGGGTTGCACCTTGAAGGTGATGTCGTGCACCACCACCACCGAGGGGCACACCTTGACGAGGGGAAGGAAATATGAGGGGCTGTAATGCAGGTCCACCTTGTCGAGCCGCATGGCCAGGGGCAGTCGAATGTGCCGCCAGGCGAGCCCCGGCGCATGGCGCAGGACCTCGAGGCGCAGCCGCGGCGAGGAGAAATCCAGGGGCGTGATGGAATTGGAGAGGTAGACGAAGTATTCGTCATCCCCCTCCAGTTCCACCAAGTTGCGCAGCAGGTTCACCAGGTAGCGGGCTACGCCGTACCTCTCGCCTTGCAGGGTTCGCCCCTCGATCCCTACCCTCATGCGGCTCTCCTCCCCTCGCGCCGCGCGCGCAAGCCGGTCATCCGCTCCGCCTCCCCGCCTCCGCCGTGCTCAGCATGGAGAGCATCTCCTCCTCAAGTTGCCGCGCCTGCCTCTCTATGTCGAAGAGCTCGCGCGCCCTCTCGCGCCCGGCCGCGCCCATCTCCACCGCCTTGCCGGAATCCGAGAGCAGCGCCCTTATCGCCTTGCTCATGGCCTTCACGTCGCCCGGCCGCACCAGCATGCCCGTCACTCCGTCCCGCACTATCTCGCGCACCCCACCGGCATCGGCCGCCACCACCGGCAGCCCCAGGGCCATGGCCTCTATGAGCACGGTGGGCAGCGGATCGGGCAGCAGGGAAGCGTGTACAAGCACGTCCAGCCCGGCCATGACGCGCAGCGCGTCCTCCTGGAACCCGGTGAAGATGACGTGGTCCCCCAGGCCCAGCCGCGCGGCCATCTCTTTCAGTCCGTCGACGTAGTCCGCCTCCCCGAAGATGGCGTCCCCGACCAGCATGAAGCGGGCTTCCGGGATCCGTTCCGCCACCAGGGCCGCGGCCTCCAGGAAGCGGTCCGGGCCCTTCCAGTCCACCAGCCTACCCACCAGGCCGGCCACCAAGGCGCCCTCCGCCAGGCCCCATTCCTTCCTCACCCCGGCCCGCTGCGACCTCGTATCCGCTCCCTCGAGGTCGATGCCGTTGTATACCACTGCTATCTTGTCCCCGCTGACCCCGAGGGCGGCGAGGGCGTCGCGCACCGCCCAGGATACGGTCAGCACCCTGGTGGCGAAAAGGGTGGCGAAGGCCCGGAAGAGCGTTATGTTCAGGCGGTTGAAGGCATCGGAGTCCACGATGTCGTGCAGGCGCCACACCACCGGCTTCCCTGCGACGCGGGCCGCCAGGCTGCCGTAGATGTCCGCCTTGGCGCTGTTGGTGAATACCAGGTCGAAGCCGCCCCCTCTCACCAGGCGGGCCAGCCCGAATACGGTGCGCGCCATGCCGTATGGATAGGCCAGCGCCGATAGGCGGCTCTCTCCCAGCGACTTCCTCTTCACCTGAAGCAGACTCGTGGCCGGATATCCCAGGTGCACGTCCAGGCCGAGCGCGGCCGCCTCGCCAGTGAGGGGACCGGGGTGGGGGCAGGCCAGGGCAGGCTCGAAGAGCTCGCGGTCCATGCGCTCGAGGAAGCGCAGGAGCACACGTTCCGCCCCCCCGATCTCCACCGCGTGGTTGACGATGAGCACTCGATACCGTGCCACGAAGCCCCCTTACGGCAGTCGCGCCGAGATCAGCAGGCTGCGCCCGCGCTCGCGGTAGTACGGCAGGCGGGAGAAGAGCCGGTAGGCGGGCACGCCCGCCGCCACGCTGATACGGTCCCGCCACAGGTGCGGGAAAACGGTGAACGAGCGCTCCACCCTGAAGCCTGCCTCCTCCACCAGCCCGGCGAGCTCTTGCCGGTCGTATATATGAACGTGGCTGGGGTCGTCGAAGATGCGCGGGCTCGGATAGAGGCGGTTGGGCGTGCATACCGCCATCACCGCCCCTGGCTCGAGCACCCGGCGCCATTCGCGCAGGGCGCCCGGCAGGTCCTCGAGGTGCTCTACCAGGTGATGGCTCACCAGGCGGTCGAAGGAGCCGTCCGCGAAGGGCAGGCTCCCGGCATCAGCCCGCCGTATGCCGCATGATGGCGCGGCCCGCGAAGCGAGGCGCACCGCCTCCTCCAGTATATCCACCCCCGCCGCGGTATGCCCCCTGCCCTCCAAGAAGGAGAGGAAGGCGCCGCCCCCGCACCCCACCTCCAGCACGCGAGAAGCGGGGGACAGTTCGAGCGCGGAATACAGCAGCCGCGCCTCGATGAGGAAATCCCGGGTGGATTCCCGGTAACGGTAGTAACCCTCGTCGTACAAGTGCTGGACCTTCTCTTTGCCGACCTTCTTTGTATCAAGGATAACGTCAGTACCCCGAATCGCACAAATCGAGGGGTCTCGGAATCCGCCGTCAAGCCGAGGGGTCGAGCCTCGGAACGGGCTTGAGGCACAGGAAACGTTTACATATGGTTGTTACAGGGAACGTATTCCTGGCGGCGCCAGCCTCACTCGGACCTCTCGGGCATATTACGAGGCTCGGCCCCTCGGCTTGATGCTTTCTCCTCCAGCTTGATGCTTTCTCCTCCAGGATGTAGTCGAATGGCGTGCCGGTGCGCGGCGCGGTGAAATGCCTTGCCGGCGGGTTCGCCTTTCGCCAACCCGTAATCTCACCGGTGATGCGGAGACTCCTCAATCCTTCTTCTTCACCCTGGCGTCCAGGATGTAGTCGAAGGGGGTGCCCGTGCGCAGCGTGGTGTAGTCATTTATGGTCAGGTTCTCGCCGCGCCAGGTCAGAAGGTGGTCGATGGGCGTGGAAGGAGCCCGCCCCGGATTGGGGTGGTCGAAATAAAGTTCGGGCTGCACGCGCATATCCGCCTGCCAGGCCAGCCCCAGTTCCTCGTCGGTGAAGAGATGCCTGGCCGGATTGCCGCCCACCACGGTCATATCCGGCACGCCGTGGGTGACCACCGAGCCGGGCACCACGCCGCTGTGCCTGCCGATGGTGACGCCGGGCATGATGATGGAGCGGGTGCCGACGGCGCAATTGTAGGACAGGCGCGTGGGGGTCACCCGCATGGGCAGGTCGGCCACGGAGTTCACCGCGGCATCGTGGGCGTAGATGACCACGCCGAAAGCCAGCTTGGCGTAGTCCTCGATGATCACCGCCTGCGGAGTCGTCATCTCTATCCACACCCCCACGTCCACCCAGGCCTTGTCGGAGATGTTTACGCCGCGCCTGCGCAGCAGCCTCTTGCGTGACTCCATGTCCGGGTGCCACATGGACAGATACATGAGCAGGCGGTAGTCCAGGAAGGCCAGGAGGTCCAGGACCTTGTTGGTCACCTTCCCCGCCATGATATTGCGCGCCAGGAAGCCGTAGCCCTTGGCCAGCTTGATGGTGTTCTCCCAGTCCATCCGCCAACTCCTTTCACCTCGTAAGCCGGTTGCGCGTTGTCCAGCTCGATAGGGAATCCCCTATACAAAGGATTCCTCTACGGGAAATGCGGGTGGCTGCAAGCCTTTGGTGTCCATGTCTTGGATCTCTAACCCCGAAGAAACGACGGATCAAAGAATAGACGGCAGGCAGAGTTAGAGCTTCAAGATCCGACCCGATTCCGTCATCATGCTTTCCACTTCTTGCCACCCATACTTCTTGCGGAATAACCTTACAGAGAATGTAATCGTCCAAAACCGCGACATATTGAGCCCCATTCTAACGAAGACCTGCGCGTCCGGACATACGCGCGCAAGACCCGGAGTGTTTGCAATGACCGGCATGAGCGTATCATCCGATACCAGGATGCCCAGGCACCGGGTGCCCCGGCTTCGCTCGCCTCGCGACCACGGTTTTCTATTCTCCAGGAGCCTGTTGCATAAACCTCGTACGAATCTCGCTCTCCCAAAATCGCGGCAAAATAGGCATCATAATGGAGGGCGAACCGTCAATAACGGGCCATTTCGGTGAATATGCGGAGAGCAAATGCCTGACGCAGGGTTTGTGCGACAGCCTCCCAGTCCATTGCTTACGAAACGAGATGCTCGATCGAGTGTGCTTCGTCGCTGACTCCCCGTAAACACGCCTTTTCGCTTCACGAAAAGGCTTGCTCGCGCGTTGTATGCTGGTGCAACTCATCCTGCTGCTTTGAGCCCCCTTCCGGCCGGCCCGTTACGCTCCGGGGAAGGTCCTGGACCGCCGCCTGGCCGACAAGACACGCTTGAGCCGCGAGGGCTTCCCGCCGATAACGCGGGTGAACGGTTTCTCCGCGAGAAGCGGGGCTGAGCGGATGAACATAATGGTTGCCCTTTGTACTGCACACTTCTCCGAAAAGAACCGTTATAATGAACCCTGATAACGAAAGGAGCGTCCAAAAGAGGGCTTTTACCAACAGGGCAACCGCCGCGCACGAGACACCGTCGCGCATACCCGTAAGAGAGGTCGGAATATGAAGGTTCAGGATATCGGAACGGCCATCGTTAAGAGGCTGTGGATAGTCATCGCGCTGGTCCTCGTCTCCACCCTGGTGGCCGCGGTCATCGCCAAGGCCCAGAGCCCTGTATACAAGGTAGAGATAGCGGTCTCCACGTCGCCGCCCATAAATCCTACGACCAGGCTGCCGGACAGCAGCGCCATGCTCGGGCTGGCCGCCCTGACGCCCTCCATCGCCAACTTCACCGAGAGCATAAGCGTCGCCGATGCGGTGAGCGGGAGGCTGGCGCTTGCAGGCATCGACATCCCCCCCGAAGAGCTGTTGAAGAAGGCCAGCGCCGTTCCGGAGGCAAACTCCGCTTCCATCAAGATCACCTTCACCGACGGCAGCCCCACCCGTGTGGCGGAGATCGCCAATACCTGGGGGGAGGTCCTGATATCGAAGACACAGAAGGACAATCCCCTCTTCGACCCGGAGTTCAAGAACCTGCTGTTGCAGGGCGGCGTCGTATTCACCAACCGGGCCGTGACCCCCGAGAAGCCGACCCAGCCCAAGACCTTCGCCTACATCGGGCTCGGATTCTTCGTCGGGCTGGTGATGGGGCTGGTGCTGGTGATCCTCATCGAGTACTTCAATCCCCACTTCCGCTCCGCGCGCGAGGTGGAGGAGACGCTGGGGGTGCCGGTGCTGGGCACGCTGCCCAGGGAAAAGGGCGCCCGTTCGACCGCCTTCCTCAGCGCCTTCGGCGAGGGTTCGCGCACCTGGAAAGCGTATTCCGAGCTGCGTTCGAGCCTCATCCTCATCCCGGAGGGAGCCCCCAAATCCGTCCTGGCCGCCCCGGCGACCCCCTTCGAGGCCGGGCCCGCCGTCGCCGCCAACCTCGCCGCCAGCATCGCCAACACCGGGCGCAGGACGCTGCTCATCGACTGCGACCTCGTGGACGGAACGCTCTCCCGGCTTATGGACTCGGGTAACCGTCCCGGCCTCTCCGACGCCCTGGAAAGGGAGGAGGACTACCGGAGCAGGATGGTCGAGGGCAAGCTGGCCAACCTCTCCTTCCTCCCCGCGGGCGGGAGGAGCGAGAAATCCACCGACCTCCTCTCGCTGCCGTCCTTCGAGGAGGAGCTGCGCGAGCAGGAGAGCCTCAACGACGAGGTCGTCCTCTACGCCCCGCCCCTGCTCGGCTCCATGGACGCCGTGGTGGTGGCCGCCCAGGCCGGGGCGAGCCTGGTCATCATCGACGCCGATCGCTGCACACGCAAGGCCGCGCAGGAGGCCATGTACGGTTTCGAGCGCCTGGGCATCGCGCCCATGGGAGCCGTTCTTGCCAACGTAAAGATGAAAGGGAGAGATCAAGCAGCCCCCGAACGGGAAGAGAAGGCTGCGGCCCCGCGCGAAGCGGCAAAGGCGGCGCCGCTTCCCGCTCCCGCTGTCGAGAAGAGGAAGGCGGTGCGGGAAAAAAGACCCGTGCCTCCAGCCGCTCCGGCGACATCGCCGGCCGCGCCGCTGGAGCCACCGGCCAGGCCGGAACCCGCCGCCGCGGTGGAGGCACCACCGGTTCCCGCGGGGCCGGTCAAGACCGGGCCCGCCGCGCCGGCGCCAGGAGGGACGCCCGCTCCCGGCTTCGAGAAGAGGGAAACCGCGCCTTCAGCCGTCCCGCCCCCGGTGACCGCCGCGCCCGCCGCAAGACCGTCCGAGCCGCAAGCCGCCGCGGCACGGCCGCCCGTAAGGGAACCCTCATGGGGTACCGCGCCGGCGGTATCGACGCCGGGAAGCTCCGGGGACGGGCTGCGCCAGGTGAGAGAGAGCATCGCCGACGACTTCCGGCGCATGGGGGAGAGCGGCGCCCCCATCCCCAAGAACTGGCTGAGGGCGTTGAACTCCGACAAGGCGGACGTGCGCGAGTCGGCGACCGCCGCCATCACCGGTTATTACCGCTCTTTCCTGCAGCGCTACAGGATCAGCGGGGAGAGCGTCGAGCGCATAACCGAGTCCATCATCCGCATGATGCGCCGGGAGGGCGAGTTCGCGAGCATGAGCGAGGAGGAGGCGCAGCGGCACCTGCGCCAGATGCTTATCGATTCCGGCGCCAGGTTCTCCGGCTCGCCGGCCGCCAGCAGCCCCCCTGCGCCCGAGCAAACCGAACCCGAGCGAAAAGCCGCCGCGGAGGATACGGTCGAGAAGGAACCGAGACGCCAGGAAAAGAAGCGCTTTCGCCTCGAGGCGAGAAGCGGAAGAAGGGCATCGGGGTGGGGAAGGGGCAAAGGCCCCCAACCGCCGGCCGGTGACGAGGAGGGCGTCGACTGGGAATAATCCATGGGGTCAACCCCAGACAGTGGGCACAGCATATTGTGCGGAGCTAAGAAATCCATGCGACAGAATGCATGGCGAAGATCTACCTTCTCGCGCGGCGAGAAGGTAGATTGCGAGAAGGTGAAGCCGGCGCGGCAAGCTCGTTCGAGCATTCCGCCACTACAGGAAGTAAGCCGCGAAGCGAAACAGGGTATTGCGGGGAGTCCGCGACGAAGCAACCTCGATTGAGTATCTCGTATCGGAAGAAACGGACTGGAGAAGCGCATTTCCGTGTTGCGAGGAAGCGAAGCCGACGCGGCAAGCTCGTTCGAGTACAGGGCTTCCCGGTGTTCAAGAAGCGAGCATCTAGGGGCGCGGCTGACTTATCCAGGTCCGGCAAGTGTACGTCCATACGTTTGCCCTGCCTTATTCGCGGGCCCAATCCCCAGACATGACGAAGGGTGCGAAAGACCGTGGAGAGAGTAGGCCGGCTTTCCAAGAACACCGCCGCGCTGGTGGGCGCGAGGATCGTGACCTCGGGGCTCACCTTCATCCTGGCCGTTGTCATCAACCGCAAGCTGGGCCCCGAGATGGCCGGGATATACACCTACGCCTTCACCCTCTACACCATCTTCCAGGTGATACCGGACTTCGGCCTCGGCAACATCTCCATACGCGACGTTTCACAGGATACGCCGCGCCTGCGCCGTTACTTCACGAACATCGTCTCCCTGCGCCTCCTCCTGGGCCTGCTAGCCTTCGGCCTGCTCATGCTAGCCAACTTCGTGAGCCTGGCCCTGCAGGGTTCCGGCGCCCTAGCCGGCGACAAGTTCTGGGTCGTCTTCACCATCGCCTTCTGCCTCCTCGTCGAGCAGCCATTCTCCAATTCCCTGTGCGAGAACTTCATCGCCCTGGAGAGGCTGGGAGTCATAGCCCTGGTCTACGTGATCATGGGATTCATGAAAGTAGGCATGTCCATCTACGTGGTCGCCGCCGGTTCCGAGGACGTGCTGGTCTACCTGGTCCTCATCTATATCATCACCATCCTCTACTCCATCCTCCATCTCTACCTGCTCTACCGGCGCGTCCTGCGCAAGACCGGTCCCGCGGGGGCGGACATAAGCGGCATGGCGGTGGCGGAGGCCGTGACCCACGTGCCGGTGCCGTCGGGCGAGACGGCCATGGAGGCGCTGCTCGCCGACTATTCCTACGCCGGGCTGGCGGAGGAGCCCAGGGCGGCGAACGGGGACGGAGCGGAGGAGGGCGATGCCGGGCCCCGCGTGGCACCGCCGCCGGCGGCAACGGAAGCCGTGTCCCGGTTCGGACCCTTCACCATGGACGGCGCGCTGTGGCGTTACCTCCTGGGCAGCGCCTGGCCCCTGGCGGTGGTCGCCGCCGGCGTGACCGTCTACGCCGGCATGGACATCCCCATCCTCTCCTGGATCAAGGGAGATGCGCAAGTGGGCCTGTACAGCGCGGCCGGCATGTTCGCCAAGGCCCTGGTCTTCCTCACCCTGGCCCTGAACATGGCGGTGCTGCCGGCGGTGTCCAAGGTGGGGGGGAAGCATCCACAGAGGCTGGGGGAGGTGTGGGAGCGCCTCATCCACTACGGCTGGCTGCTGGTCATCCCCCTGGCGGTGATCGTGCCCGTCCTCGCCCGGCCCATTCTGGTGCTGCAGGAACACGGGTTCATAGAGGCCTGGCACGTCACCTGGCTGACCATGGCCGCCATGAACTTCACCTTCATGACCGCCATCAGCTTCCCCTTCTTCATCGTCATCGACAAGCAGAAGACGATCACCGCCGTGGTGATGTTGGGGCTGCCGGTGAAGGCGGTGCTGGGCGTGGCCGCCATCTCCCTCTGGGGCTACACCGGCGCGGCGGCCAGCGTCCTGGCGAGCGAGGCCGCGGTCTTCGGCCTGCTCTACTGGCGGCTCTCGCGCGAGATGGAGCACCGCATCAACCCGGTGCGCTTCGCGGCGGTGCCGCTGCTAATGCTGGGAACGCTCTACGCCGCCGCCTTCGTCCTGCATAACGCGCTGGCCGTGGGCAAGGACACTTTCGCTAGTTCCCTGCAGTACGCCTTCATAATTGCCGCGGCGCTGACGATTCTATACATAGCTCTGGCGCTCGCCACAAGGGCCCTGAGCAGAAGGGGCTTGCAGGAACTGAACGAGCTGCTTACGGTGTAAGTATGGATAGCGCGTGCGAGACGAGAGGCAGGAGATGACAACGGGCCGGCTGTATAAGATGGCGGCAACGGTGGTGGTAATCCTCACCACCGGCCTGCTGCTGGGCGGGTGCGGCTGCGCCATCACCAGGATCATCGACCAGGCCGGCGTGACCGTACGCGGGCTGGCCTGCGCCAACGAGATAAGCCAGAAGGCGGGCGAGGGCTACGACGTGCGCGAGGCGCGCGCCAAGTGGCTGCAGGCCCTGGACGCCTACAACCAGGGCGACTTCGCGCGCGCGGACCGGCTCATCGACGAGACCTACGCCGCCATGGCCGACATGGAGAAGGTGGCGGAGCGGGCCTACTACCAGAGCTCCGGCGGATTGACCGTATCCGGCCTGCTCTTCCGACCCGCCGAGGGGAGCGGCCCCTGGCCCGCCATCATCGTCAACCACGCCGGCTTCGGCACCGCGGGCGATTTCAGCGACGTGGCGCTTATGATCCGCGACCGGGGCTACCTGGTCTTCAACCCCGACTTCCGGGGAAGCGGTATGTCTCAGGGCAGCCACGAGGGCGCCAAGGGGGAGGTGGACGACGTCATCGCCGCCATCGACTATCTCGAGTCCCAGGGCCTCGTGGAGGACGGCCGCATCGGCATGTACGGGCAGAGCCATGGCGCGGCGGTATCCGTGCTGGCCGCGGAGCGCGACCCGCGCATCGAGGCGGTGGTGGCCGAGGCGGGGTTCTACGACGCGGTCGGCCTCTACGACAACGCCATGGCCTCGGGCGATCCCGCGGTGAAGACGCTCTTGAACGAGTTTCTGCCCATGGTCGGGGGCACCCCCGAGCAGGTCCCCCAGGAGTACGCGGTGCGCTCGGCCCTCAATTATACCCATTCCATGCAGGCCGCGACCCTCATCATCCATGGCGAGAAGGACCCCATCTGCCCAGTGGACCAGGCGCGCCGCCTCTACGACGCCCTGAAGGCCGGCGGCAAGACGGTGGAGATAAAGCTCTATCCCAACGAGGCCCACTGCGTGAACGACCCCGCCGGGCGGCTCGAGGTATGGGACCTCATGTTCGCCTGGTTCGAGGAGCATGTCTAGCTTTCTCGGCGCCGCTACCGGTGCCCACACGCCGAAGCAGCGGAGTGATGAAGATGCCGGCCGATGAGAAGAACAAGCCGGCGCCGGTCTCACCCGAGCTGTACACGCGCGAATATTTCACCACCGACTGCGAGGGATACGGCCTCTTCCTCGAGGGGACCGAGGAGCTGCCCGAGCGCATCGAAGAGGCGCTTGCCGCGGCCGGCGATCTGCGCGGCAGGTGGGTACTGGACATCGGCTGCGGACGGGGAGAGCTGGTGTGCGGGGCGGCGCGGCGCGGCGCCAGCGCCGTGGGCATCGACTACGCGCAGGCGGCCATCGAGCTCTCCCGCGAGCGCCTGGCCGCCCTGGAAGAGCCCCTGCGGGAGCGGGTGGAGTTCCGGCTCGCCGACGCCAAGGGCCTGGCCTTCGCGGACGGTTCCTTCGACGCCGTCTTCCTGGTCGACGTGTACGAACACCTCCATCCCCACGAGATCGAACACACGCTGGCCGAGGTGAAACGGGTGCTGCGGCCCGGCGGCCGCCTCATCGTGCACACCGGCCCCAACACCTGGTTCTACCGCTTCGGTTACCCCCTGGTGCGCGTGGCGGGAAAGCGCCTGCTGCGCCGGGATTTCCCGGAGGACTTGCGCGGCCAGTACGACGACGTCATGCACGTCAACGAGCAGAATCCCCTCTCCCTCCGCCGCGGCCTCACCGCGGCGGGATTCAAGGCCACGGTCAGGCCGCGCAGCTTCTTCGCGGGCATCCACCCCGACCGCTGGGAGAGGGCGGTGATGCGGGCGCTCTTCGCGCGGCCCCTGGGTTACCTCTTCTGCACCAGCCTCATGGCGGTAGCCGTGCCGGGGGAAGGCGGCAGCGAGGCGCGGCTGCGCGTGAACCGCATGCTGCGCATGCTCGATCCGCCGCGGGGAAGCAGGGTCCTGCTCGTGGGCGAGGGAGAGGGCATGCTGGCGCGCCGCCTCGCCGCCATGGCCGGCGTCGGAGTGACCTGGCTCGAACCGGGGCCGGGCGGCGCCTCGCCGCTCGCCGCCGTTGGATACGGGCGCGTTACCGGCGATCCCTCATCCCCGCCCTTCGGGGGCGGCGCCTTTGGCGGCCTGGCGGCGCAGTTCACCCTGGACGGGGTGGAGGACCCGGCGGCGGCGCTGCGCGCGTGGCACCGCGTGCTGCGGGACGGAGGCGTGCTGGCCCTGGCCACGCGCAACGGACGTTTCCGCGGTCCGGAGCAGAGGCCCACTCCGCGGCCGCGGCGCACCTTCACCGCCGCGGCGCTCGCGGACCTCCTGGAGGACAGCGGCTTCACCGTCAGCGAGACCTCCACCCTGCTACCCGACCTCAAGCTGCCCGCGCTCTACCGCGGTGACCTCGGCTTCGCCCTCTACCTTGAGCGCATACCTTATTTTGCCAGGAGAGGCAAGCTGCTCTTCGCGCGAGCCGTCAAGCGGCCCGCTCCGGGAGGGGGGTCACGGGAGTGAGAGTGGGCGTCGACGCGCGCGGACTCTGCAACATCAACCGCACTCGCGGCATCGGCCGCTACACCGCGCGCCTGGTGGAAGCCCTGGTGGAAAAAGCGGGGCGAGGGACGTCCTTCACCCTCTTCGGCTACGGAGAAGGCCCGGAACCGGGCCTGCTCGATCCCGGGGTCCTGGACGGCGTCGAGTGGCGGGGCATGCCCCACCTGGAAGGATATGCCCACGCGGGCCTGCTGGCCGACCACGTATCCATGGCGCGCGCCGTGGACGGGGCGGGGTTGGACCTCTTCCACGCCATCGACCACAACATGACCCCCTTCCTGCGCACGCCGAGCATCGTCACCGTGCACGACCTCATCCTGCTGGTGCTGCGCGGCCCTTACCTCGGCCCTACCGCCTGGTCCTGGATGCTCGCGCACAAGTACGCCGCGCGCCGGGCCCGCCGCGTGGTGGCGGTGTCCGAGAACACCCGCCGCGACGTCGAGCGCGTCTGGGGCGTACCGCGGGAGCGTATCGCCGTGGTGCACGAGGGGGTGACGCCCGCCTACCGTCCCGTCGAGGACCGGGGGGAGATAGACGCGGCGTGCGCGAGATACGGCATCGAGCCGCCTTACTTCCTCTACCTGGGAGGCTTCGACCCCAGGAAAAACCTCTTCAACATGCTCCTCGGTTTCAAGCGTTTCCTCAACGCCTCGGGAGGCCGCTACCGGCTGGCGCTCTGCGGGGACGTCCGCGGTTTCGAGGGCTACCTGGAGGACGTGGTGGAGGAACTCGGGCTGGAGGGAGGAGTGGCCTTCACCGGATTCGTCCCCGAGGAGGACCTGCCCGCCCTCTACTGCGGGGCGGTCGCCTTCGTCTGCGTCTCGCTGTACGAGGGCTTCGGGCTGCCCCTGCTCGAGGCCATGGCCTGCGGCACGCCGGTGCTGGCGTCCGCCTCATCGTCCATACCGGAGGTCTTGGGCGGTTCCGGCCTGCTGGTGGACCCCCTGGAGCCGGGGGAGATAGCGGAAGGCATGCGGCGCCTCGCCGGCGATCCCGTCCTGGCGGCGGAACTGTCGTTAATGGGGCGCGAGCGCGCGGCCGGTTTTACGTGGCGGAAGGCCGCCGGTAGTATCATGGATCTATACGACGGGGTCATGAAGGGGGGCGAGTGAGATAAAGGCGAGGGAAGGCGAGTTGGGGCTGGGCGGCGCACCTTCCTATGTAAGGGTGGCGGCGTTGATCGCCACCGTCGCCTTCCTGGGGCTTTTCGTCGGCGCGCTGTCCTCGCGCCTGCCGGTGCTCATCGTCTTCGGCGTCGTCGCGGGCATAGCCCTGTTCGTCATCATCTACTGGAAGCTGTTCATCGGCGTTTTCCTTTTTCTGCTGGCCAACCTGCTCATCCCCCAGGCCGGCCCCAACTGGAACCTGGGGATACAGGTGGCGATAGTGGGGGAGACGCGCGGCCTCCACTTCAACATACACGAGATCATCATGGCCCTGGTCCTGCTCGCCGTCCTCATCCAGATGTTCCTGAGGATATGGGAGAAAGACTGGGACGAGCTCGCGAAACTGGCGAGGAGCCCCGTCGCCATAGGAGTGGCGCTCTACGTGCTCACGTCCATCCTGGCCTGCTTCGTGGGGCTCATCAACGACGCCAACGGGCTGCTGGTGGCATTCCGCTTCGTGCGCACCGTCTTCTTCGCCTACATCTTTTTCATGGTCATCTACATCATCAGGACGCGCAAGCAGTTCCAGATACTGGTGGTCACCATGCTCGTATGCTTCACCCTGGTGGCGGTCTTCGGGCTGGTGCAGAAGGGGATGGGCGAGGCATGGTCAAACGAATTCGCGGACAAGGTCCTGGGAAAGATGGGTTACCCCAAGGACATAAACTACGTGGCGGGCGAGAGCGAGGCCCAGGCCTACCGTATAAACTCCACCTTCGCCCACCCGAATATCCTCGGCGGGTACCTGGTTTTCGCCCTGCCCTTCTTCGTGAGCTTCCTCAGCCTCACCTGGCGCCTGCGTCGCTACTGGCTTTTCATCCTCGTCTTCATCGCGCTGGCGATCAACTGCGCCACCCTCTTCCTCACCGGTTCGCGGGCGGCATGGGTGGCCGCGGGGTGTATAGCCATCCTCTATGGGCTCTTCGGCTTCTTCGACCGCAGGATGTGGCTGGCCGCGGTCACCGTATTGCTCGTCTTCGCTCTCATCTTCGTGATGCTCAACCCGCCGGAGTTCGTGAAGAAGCGCTTCTCGAGCCTCAGCGCCAGGGAGGCGGCCGATGCCCGCATGTACCAGTACAGGCTGGCGATGGATTATTTCCTCGAGCATCCCGTCTTCGGCATCGGCATGGGCATGGAGGGGCAGCGCATCATCGAGAACAACCTGCGCTACACCTGGGCGGCGGTGGAGAACCTCTACCTCACCTACCTGGTTTCGCATGGGCTGGTGGGGCTTTTTGCCTTGCTGCTCGTCTTCGCCCTCTACTGGGGTGTGCTGCTCAGGGCACGCTCCGGGTCCCGCGACGACCCGTTCGTCTATTTCAACGCCGAGGCCTTCACCCTGGGCATGGTGGGCTTTGCGGTGTCCAACATGTTCGGGGCCTGGCTGCTCTTCGCCATCCCCATGGTCACGCTGCTGTGGTTCTACATCGGCATGGCGGGCAGCCTGTTCAACATCTACCGCGATTAGAAAGCCGGCCCGGAACAGACCCCGGTCACCAAGATCGGATTCCTCCCGCCTCTTCCCGCGTACGAACCCCGATAGCGCACCGTCATGACGCGCTTTCTTCATTCAAGGGGCGGATATCTGAATGTACCTCTCGAAGTCCTCCTGCCTTCGGAGGCGGAAGAATCGCTATCGTACAGAAAGGGGTTTTCAATTCGGAAAATGTTGGCTATAATAAAAAAGTTATAGATAGCGATATTAG
>CAZQFX010000005.1:0-23078 GCA_964592775.1 uncultured Actinomycetota bacterium | reverse complement strand
TTTTCAATTCGGAAAATGTTGGCTATAATAAAAAAGTTATAGATAGCGATATTAGCTCACGATAGGGAAGCGATGAGCCGCAGCACGTGACGTGGTCACCTGCGCTGCGAGGAGCTAGTGGTGAAACCGGCCCGATCGTTTGATACGGTCGGGTTTTTTCATACAAGGCATTGCAGGCAAAAAGAGGTCAGGTACGAATGGAGGGACGCGAGAAGGGGTAGAAGGGCAGGAGAGGGGGCAGCCTTTCCGGTCGTGGCCAGGGTTCACTCGGCGTAGATACCCGGCTCTTTCTCCGGAGACATCACCTCCCCCCTCTTCCCGGAACCGGCGGCGGTTCTCTTCTTCACCTTTCGTGCTGCACCGATAGGAGTTCGCATTACAGCGCCCCGCCAGGCAAGAAGGGCATTTCAGCGGAGGTGACGTACATGGACAAGTCGACCAAATTGCTGGCCCTCGTTTGCATCACCGTTCTGGTACTCTCGACACTTCTGGGCAGCATCGTTTCCGCATTGGCCGGAGACGGCGATGTCACGTCGGCGGTACAGGAGAGCGTGACGGCAGAGGGCGTGGTGGAAGGAGCGCCGGAGGAGGAAGCGGACGCTCCGGCGCCCGAAGCGGGTGAGCCCATCGGGGTAGAGAGCGTCGCGGCTCCGATGGGCGGGCAGCAACCGGGGCCGGATGCGGGCGTGCAATGCCGCCTCGGCAAGATCTGCGTGATCAAGTTCCTGGACGCGAACGAGAACGGCAAGATGGATGCCGGCGAGACGGGAATGGCCGGTGTCACCATCAAGCTCAACGACGGCAACGCCAAGGTGACCGGCGGCGACGGCAAGGTGTGCTACGACGGGCTGCAGCCCGGCAAGTACACCGTGAGCGAGATCGTGCCCGCGGGCTACCACGCCACCACCCAGACCTCCTACTGTGTTGAGATACGTCGGGGCAAGACCAAGACGGTATATTTTGGAAACGCGCCCAATATCGTGCTCAAGGGTTCCATCTCCGGCCACAAGTGGCTGGACCCCAACGGCGACGGTTCGTTCGAGGACAAGACCCCGCTCGCGGGGGTGACCATCGAGCTGTGGAAGGACGGGGCCAAGATAGCCACCACGACCACGGCCGGGGACGGCAGCTACTCCTTCGACGAGCTGGTGCCGGGCGACTACACGGTGAAGGAGATCGTGCCGGAGGGCATGGTGGCGACCTCCCCCACCAGCATCGACGTCGCCGTAGCTGAAGGTCAGGACGTCACATGCGTCGATTTCAACAACAAGAGAAAGGAGTGCCTGAAAGGCTCCATCTCGGGCCACAAGTGGCTGGACCCCAACGGCGACGGTTCGTTCGAGGACAAGACCCCGCTCGCGGGGGTGACCATCGAGCTGTGGAAGGACGGGGCCAAGATAGCCACCACGACCACGGCCGGGGACGGCAGCTACTCCTTCGACGAGCTGGTGCCGGGCGATTACACGGTGAAGGAGATCGTGCCGGGGAACATGGAGGCCATCTCCCCCACCAGCGTGGATGTCGGCGTCGCGGAGGGCCAAGGCGTCACGGGCGTGGATTTCTACAACAAGAAGAATATCTGCAACGATGGCGTAATAGAGGCCGTGGTCAGGGTGGACGAGGACTGCGATGGCGTGTTCACCTGGGGTGATCCCCTACTCGACGGCGTGACCTTCAGGCTCTATCACGTGAAGGAAGGCGGCGGCCTCACACCCGTCGTCCCCCCGTCCTTGTCCAGCGGAACGGGGTGGGGCTGGGAGGTCATCCTCTTCGTGTTCAAATTCCCCGTGTATTATTCCGGGGGACACGTGATATGGGAAGGCCTGCCGCGCGCGTACGACAGCGACGTGAAGGCGACCTATCGGCTGGTGATGGAGGTACCTGAAGGGTACACGGCATTGACGCCCACGGAATACGACCTCACCCTCCACAACTGCCCGTGGCCCTGCTGGTGGCACCGCAAGGAATTCCTCCTGGGCCGCACGTTCCACATCAACGGCCATAAGTACGAGGACGTCAACTGCAACGGCGTCGTCGACCCCGCGGACACGGGCGTGCCGGGGGTCGAGGTCAAGCTCTTCAAGTACGACGTGGGCAGCGGCGAGTACGCCTACCTGGCTTCGACCACCACGGGCGCGGGCGGATACTACGAGTTCACCGGGCTCGGTGACGGCGTATACAAGGTGCAGGAAGTGCTCACGCCGGAAATGCTCGAGGGCTGGTACATCGTAAGCCCCGAGGGCGGCGTATACGAAGGCCTGGAGGTCGGCTGCGGGGACAGCTACGACGACCTGGACTTCCTCAACGCCCGCTACCTCGGTATCTCGGGGACCAAGTGGGACTGCGGCGATAATCCGGTCGGCGGCTTCGTCATTGAACTGTGGAATGACGGGGTGAAGATCGCCGAGGACGTCACCGACGAGAACGGCGAGTACTCCTTCGACGGCCTCAAGCCCGGCACCTACACGGTGAAGGAGGCCCTCAGCGAGCAGCAACTGGCGGAGTGGTACATCGTATCCCCCGACAGCGGCATCTACGAGGACATCGCGCTGGCCTGCGGCCAGCCCATCGAGGACCTGGACTTCATGAACTGCCGCTATGGGGCCATCGAGGGCTGGAAGTACTGGGACAAGGACGAGAACGGCATCATGGACGGGGACGACGAGGGCCTGGCGGGAGTCACCATCATCCTCACGCCCGAGGAAGGCGAACCCCAGACCACGGTGACCGGCGAGGAGGGCCATTTCCTCTTCGACGACTTGATGCCTGGCAAGTACACGGTCAGTGTGGACGAGTCCACGGCGCCCGGCTACTATCCCATCGGCGCGACCTCCATAGAGGTCGAGCTGGCCTGCGGACAGACCGCGAAGGTCTACTTCTCCGAGGCTCCCTTCGGTTCCATCTCCGGTAAGAAATGGCTCGACGCGAACTACGACGGCGTATGGGGAGAGGGCGAGACGGTGGTCATCGGGGGTATCACCATCAACCTCTACGCCGGCAATCCGCCGGTGGAACTCGTCGCCACGGCGGTGACCGGCGAGGACGGTTACTACGAGTTCACCGGCCTCAAGCCCGGAGCCTACACCGTCGTCGAGGAGGCCGAGGAAGGCTATTTCTCCAGCACTCCCGTGAGCGTAGCCGTCGAGCTCTCGGCCGGAGAGGGCGTGGCGGTGGACTTCGGCAACTGCCCCTACGGGCGCGTCGAGGGGCTGAAGTTCCTCGACCTCGACGGTGACGGCGCCCATGACGCGGGCGAGCCCGGCCTGGAGGGAGTGGAGATCACCCTGACCGGTCTCGGCGAGACCGGCGCCATGGCCGTGACCACCTCGGGAGAGGACGGCGCCTTCATCTTCAAGAACCTCCTGCCGGGAGAATATGCCGTGGAGGAGAAGGTGCCCTCCGGATACTACGCCACCAGGCCCGTCAAGGTCGAGGTGGTCGTGGGGCCGGGCGAGAGCGTGACGGTGATCTTCGCCAACGCTCTCTACGGCAGCATCACCGGGAACAAGTGGCTGGACGACGGGGACAACCTGCTGAACCCGGCCAAGGACAAGCCCAAGTCGGGCATGACCGTCGAGCTTACCGGCGAGACCGCCGGAGGAGAGCTGGTGAGCATGAAGACGGCCACGGGGGAGGACGGCGGCTACGCTTTCCTCCTGCTCGAAGCGGGCAGCTACAAAGTGACGGAGGTCTACGACAAAGAGAAGATGAAGGCCGTCTCCCCGGACAGCGTCGACGTGACGCTCGCTCCGGGCGGCGAGGCGGTCGTGGACTTCCTCAACGTGGAGGTCGAAGTGGGAGGCGAAGTGGTGAAACCGCCCGCGGGAACAACGCTTCCCACCACCGGCATGAACCAGCTGCCCTTGCTCATCGCGGCGGCATTGATGGTGCTCCTGGGCCTGGCTTTCCTGGCCCTCGGCCTGCGCCGCCGCCACCAGGAATAACATAATCCGACAACGTCACACCGCTTTGGAAAGGGCCCCCACGGGGGCCTTTTCCAACGGGGATCGGTCTAGGTGGGGTCACCGGGGTCGGAGAAGAGGTTGCGCTATCCTCACCGCAACTCTTGTCCCACTTTGGGGTCAGACCCGGAACGGGATCGGCAGGGGTCTGCCATGAAAATTCACTCCCCGATACTATACGTTATGGCAACAAGCGATGTTTTTTCGTCGGTGGTGTCGCGGCCGCGCGGGATGGATGGCTGACCCCAATTTGCTGCCTTACCACTCGAAGCCGATGCCGGGGTCGTCGTAGGGGATGCGCTCCTCGTCGGGGTCGGAACGGTCGTAGCTCTCGGTGGTGTGATAGAAGAGGCCTACGGGCCGGCCACCCAACGTCTGGTAGCCGTGGGCCACACCGGGCGGGATGACGATGAGCAGCGGCGCGTGCTCGCCCGCGTATATCACCTGGGTGAGGTGGTAGGTCGGGGAATCCTCCCTTAGGTCGTGCAGGACCACGCGCGCCTCGCCCATGGCCATGAACCACAGGTCGTACTGCCGGCGGTGCCAGTGGAAGGCCTTGATCACGCCGGGGTAGGTGAGGGTGAAGGTGGTCTGCCCGAAGCGCTCCAGGAGACCATCGTCGTCGCGCAGCACTTCCAGCAGGTACCCCCGCTCGTCGCAGAAACGCGCCAGGGGCTTCAGTCGCACGCCTTCTATTGCTTCCACGTACCTTTCGTCCATAACTCATCACCCTCATCAAGGTTAACGGAGCGGCCCCCCCAAGGCAATGGGCCGGGGTCGGACGTAAAAAGTTGCACTTTCCCAAGTGCGGCCTTTTGGGTCTGACCCCAACGGCTTCCTTGACTGCCACGCTTCGATGTTGCATATTGTGAGGAGCTGTTCTGTATTCACTGCAACTTTTGAGGTCTGGCCCCAAGGTGTGTCCAATGTCCGGGGCTGACCCCATTCGTTGTTGGCGCTATCGATGCCTTTCATGATAAGTTTCTAGTGTCTGCTTCCAGGAGACCGAGTACGGGAGGATGGGAGTGCGCGTGGTCATCTGCGGCGCCGCGGGGCAGTTGGGGACGAACCTGGTGAAAAAGTTCGAGGCCGCGGGCGAGGAAGTCCTGGGGTTCGACCTCGACCTGGATATAACCGACCATGCCCTGGTCATGGAGAAGATCCCCTCCCTCGAGCCGGACCTGCTAATCAACTCCGCGGCCGACCTCGACGCCGACCAGGCGGAGCGCGATCCCGAGCCCTCGCTCAAGACCAACTTCACCGGCACCCAGAACCTCGTCCTGGCCTGCCTGGAGGCGGGATGCCCCATGGCCTTCATCAGCTCCGACTACGTCTTCGACGGCATGAAGGGAAGCGCGTACAACGAGTTCGACGAGCCCAACCCGCGCAGCGTTTACGGCCGCGCGAAACTGGCCTCCGAGCGCTACATGACCTCCACCCTCTCCCGCTGGTACGTGTTCCGCACGCAGTGGCTCTTCGGCAAGGCCGGAAAGCGCAACTTCGTGAAGAGCATCCTGCGCAACGCGAAAGAGAAGGGCGGCCTGCGCGTGGTCACCGACGAGGTGGGCACGCCCACCTGCACGCAGGACCTGGCGGAGATCATCTACCGCGTATGCACCTCCGACTGGTACGGCCTCTATCACGCCACCAACCAGGGAGTATGCTCGCGCTACGAGTTCGCGCAGCAGATCATCGCTATCGCGGGCTGGAAGGGCGTCCCCATCGAGCCCATCGTCTACGCCGACCTCGACCTGCCCTGTCCCCGCCCCCCCTATTCCCCCCTGGACAACATGAACCTGCGCCTGCAAGGCTTCCCTCCCGCCCGGCACTACAGCGAGCCCTTGCGGGAATACATAGCGTGGTTGTTGGAAACCGGCGGCTTCTGAGAATCGGCCATGTCCATGGGATTCCTTGAGTCGGCAGGAATAGTTCATCTCCGAGAAGTATGGACGAATAGGGGATGAGGATGGCCGAGACAGGCCGAGGGGTCAGGCCTGAGCCAAAGCCGCCCACGCTTCCTGGAGAGGAACCACATGAACCAGTACGTATCCGGTTGCCGCCAACCGTCAGAGAGAAGGCGATGCCGATACCGGCTAACGGCGTTTCTCGGTTGAGAAGATAAGGAGGAGCACATGTACGACCTTGTAGTTGTGGGGGCGGGGTGCGCGGGATGCCTGGCCGCGCAGCGCACGGCCAGGCAGGGCTTCAAGGTGCTGGTGCTCGACCGCCAGCCCCTGGACGGGCTCGGGCACACCTGGGTGAACGGCGTGGAGCGCACCGTCTTCGGCCGCCTGGGCATCGCCATGCCCTCCGGGGAGGAGACCATGCCCTCTCCCCTGAGCTCCCGCCTCTTCGGGCCCACGGAAGACCGCTACATAGAGACTACCTCCAATCCCACCATCGAGGTGCGCATGAGCGTCTTCGCCCGCCGCCTCCTCGCGGACGCCATGGAGGACGGTGCGGAGTTCCGCGAGGCGGTCCCGGCCGCCCGCCCTCTCATGGATGGGGACAGAGTGGCGGGCGTGGTCACCGCGTACGGGGAGGAGATCCCCGCCGCGGTGGTCGTCGACGCCTCGGGATGGGAGGCGGTCCTGCGCCGCGAGCTGCCCGAGACCTCGCCCATCCCGCGCGAGATGGACGAGGGCTACATGGTGACCGCCTGGAGGGAGCAGAGGCGCTTCGGCCCCGACGAGGCAGCGGAGGTGCCGCGTGTGCTGGGCATCCCCCCGGACGTCAGCGTCAACCGGGTGGGGTGGCGTGGCGGGTACTCGGTGCTCATGCTCCGCTGGGACCCGCGCGAAAGCGAGCTGGACATCCTGGTGGGTTTCAACCAGGCGGAGTCAAAGGAATCGGCGGGGGAGTTCGTCCGCAACTTCTTCGCGGAGAAGGGTCTTGGCGGGGAGAGCTTCTACGCGGGGGGCGGCCTCATACCGGTACGCCGCTCTCTGGACGTGCTCGTGGACCACGGCATACTACTGGCCGGGGACTCCGCCTGCATGGTCATCCCGGCCCACGGCTCCGGCGTGGCCTCCTCGCTCATCGCCGGGGACCTCGCCGCGCGCACCATCTCGCGCTGCCTGCGCGAGAATGACACCAGCCGCGAGAACCTATGGGAATACGCCGCCTCCTACCAGCGCGGCCGGGGCGCCATGATGGCCTACTTCGACGTCACGCGCGGCCTCACGGACAACTTCGACCAGGCCGACATGGACCTGCTGGTGGGTTACGTGATGACCCCGGGGGACGTGGAGGCGGGCCTGCGGGCCGAGCCCCTGGGCATAGACCTCAAGGACGCCGCGCGGCGGCTGCGCAGCCTGCGCCATCCCGTCTTCACCGCCCGCTTCGCCTGGCTGGCAAGCGCCGCCATCACCCTGAAGAAGGTCTACGAGGACTACCCCGAGCGATACGATCCCGCGCTCCTGGAGGACTGGCTTAACCGGATCGCGAAGGCGAGGCGCCGCCTGGCGGCGGATTGACAAGAGGGCCGGCCGGAAGCGGATTAGCGGCATTGTACATTTGACCCTTCGCGCCGAATGAACGGCTGACCCGGGGGAGGCGCCTCCTGGCGGCGGATTGAAGGACGGGCCGCCGGAGTCCGGCCGCCGCTCAGACCACGTACCTGCTCAACCTCTGGCATGCACCGTAGGCGGTCACCGATGCGATGAGGGCCAGCCACAGGCCCCAGCCTACGCCCTTCAGGGTCGCCGCGAAGTCCAACCCCGCGGCTTTCTCGTAGCCGATACCGCCGAAAACCCTCAAGGCGAAGAACAGCAGGACCAGCAGGAGGCACGGGAGCGACAGGAACTTCATCATGCCGATCCAGACCTTGGACTTGCCGATGTCCAGGAATATCAGGGCACCGGCCGCCCATACCAGCGTCGTGAACACCGCCACCAGTATCCCTTCCGGAAAAGTGATGCCCAGCAGGGCGCGCGACGGGTTAAGGTCCTTGCCTATCCAGGGGAACATGGCGGAGACGATGAGCGCGATCCCCGCCCCGATCAACACGGCCATCAGGCGCGTGGCGCGTTGCGGATCGATCAGGTTGGGGAATCCCTGGGAAGCCTCGGGCACGGCGGGACGTGTAACGGGGCCGGGAAGCCGCGGGGTCACGGCAGCGGGCCTCGCCGCGACCCGTCTACCCGCCCCCGAATAATGCGGCGGGCGCGGCCCGCTTGCCGCCTGCGCCTCTATCTCCTCCCAGCGCACGCGCTTGTCATCCCGGCTCGGCTGCGGCGCCGTCTCATCTTCCGCCGCCCGCGCCTCTATCTCCTCCCGGCGCAGCCGCTTGTCTTCCGTACTCGGCTCCGGTTCTACATCATCCACCGCTTCGCTCGGCGGACCGAACTCACCGTGGTAGATGCGGGCGATGAGTTCCTTCCACTCCCTGTCCCTGCGGAAGTCATAGCCACGTGATGCCCCTTCGGGCTCCATCTCGCCTTCCAGCAGGACTTTGGCCGCCTCCAGCTCGTCCTGCAATGCCTTTTCCTTGTCAAAGGGCTCGTTTCCCTCCCCGGCTGTGGCCATGCCCAGGTCCGCCCGCACCCGCATGAGGTCCTCCTTGAACTCCTTCATGCTCGGGTAACGCTGGCCGGGGATCTTCTGCAGGGCGTGGTGAACGGCTCGCACCAGGTTGGGCGGCAGGTCGTCCCGGTATTCGTCCAGGGGCACGGGCTCCTCTGAGGCCACCTTGAAGATAATGGCATAATCGTTCTCGGCGTCAAAGGGCCGCCTGCCGGCCAGTATCTCGTAAAGGGTCACGCCGAGCGAGAAGATGTCCACGCGGTGGTCGTAAGGCCGGCCTCTTACCAGCTCCGGCGCGATGTAGTTCGGTGTCCCCATGATCACGTCGGTATGAGTGCGGTCACTCACCTTGAGCATCTTGGCGATGCCGAAATCGGCTACCTTGATATTGCCGTTCTCCAGCACGAAGATGTTGTCGGGCTTGACGTCCCGGTGGATGATGCCATGGGAATGGGCGTAGTGGAGGGCGTCCCCGATCATGGGCGCGATGCTCATGACCTCCTCGGCGGATAAAGTCCGTTCCGCGAGGATATCCCGCAGGGTCTTGCCCTCCAGGTATTCCATGACGATGAACTGGCGGTCGTCCGAGGATACGATATCGTGCACGGTAAGCACGTGGGGATGGGTGAGGCGGGCGGCGGCCTTCGCCTCCAGCCGGAAGCGCTCCCTGACCTCTTCCTTTTCCTCCTCGCTGAGATAATACGGGACCGCCAGCTCCTTCAGGGCGACATCCCTGTCGAGGAGGTCGTCATGGGCCAGATAGACCCTGCCCATAGCCCCGCGGCCTATCTCCCGTATGACGTGGTATCTCATGGCCATAACACCGCACCATCCGGTCGAGCGAAAAGTGATTTTTCTCATGGGTTATCGGCCTTTCGCGGGGGGAACATGAGACAGACAGCGGACCTTCGCCAGGCAGCGTAGTATGATGCTGACGCACGGGCCACCCGTACCTCAGCGAGGCAGGCAAGAAGCGGCTGGTATCGCCCTGGGGGCCTTCCGCGAGAAGCCTATGTGGAGCCTTTGGGGTCGATCCCGCAGTTGTTCCTCTGATGCTCACCCGAGAAACGTGGTGGCAACAAAGGGAATCGCGTGATCGCGGGGTCGGGTCATTCCAGGTCTCGACAGGCTGTTCCGAAAATAGCCTTTGCGGTACCATATCTTGTTTCCCATTCATGGCGCGAAGCTGTTTTCATCCTTTGCTGGTGCCGCGACCTTGCGGCATGAGGGACTGACCGAGAATATACGGCTCCTCGCTATTTGGTACGGGTAGCACATAAGACGGAGACCGGCAAACCTTCGAAGTCCAACTTCCCCGCGATAAGGCAGATCATGGTGATGAGGTTATCGGTATTGCGGCAACCCCCGGCCCTTCTCTTGGCTGCCTGGATGAGACCGTTGATATCCTTGCCGGGTGGCGGTATTACCCACACGATTTAACGAAGAGCCGAATATGTGAACTGGCGCGCTCAAAGCAGGTGTCAGAGGGTAGGAGAAAGACCTACTCCGCAAGCCCCGGGATACGCGCGATCAGCAGTGGAATACAAGTTTCATGGTGCCGAGGAAGACCTCGTCCCCGTCCACGAGCACCCTGGGCTCGAAGGCATCGAGCCTTTCGCCGTTGACATGGGTGAAGTTCGTGCTCGAGAGGTCCATGATGTAGAAGCGGTCCTCCCCCAGGCGCGTCACCTTGGCGTGGCGCCGCGATATGCCGGCCTCCACCCCTCCGTAAGGAGAGAGGTCCACGTCGGGAAAGGAATGGCTCGCCGGGTCGGTTCTGCCCAGGGTATATTCGGTCTTGTCGCCAAGGCCTATCTTCTGTTCCGCGCCCTCGATCTCCAAATATCCCATACCTTATTTCTACCAGGATTCCCCCCCACGGTAAAGCCAAACCAAGCCCCCAACATGATCGGCTGTAATGCCGACTGGTGGGCAACTGAAGAAGTAAACGGACGCGCATATCATCCATGACACATGAAACGACCGCGCCCGGGTGTCGTCCATAAAAACCCCTCAAGCCCGGGGATCAGGGTATCATGAAATCGTTTCTATTAGAACTGCCCCTTCCCGAGAACCGGGGGTCGGTCCGAAGCGACCTTCGCGAGCAGCATATCCGCCAGAAGACTGCGCTCTGGACATGCAACCTGCGAGTGCGGAGCGAGGACCGTTACCCCCGGGCTCGGGCTGGAAGAGCCTATGAATCCGAGATGCTCTGCTCGCCGGGCTTCAATAATGGATCTCCATGGCGCGGGGAGGGCAGACCTTGACGCACAGCTCGCAGGCCACGCACTCCTCGTCGTTGAAACCCACTTCCATGGTGCCGCGCTCCACGTAAAAAGCATCCGTGGGGCAGACGGCCAGGCACGCCCCGCAGTGCGTGCACCTGGCGTCGTCGCGCCGGATGTCCTGGGACAGGGGCTGGATGGTCACGCCGCAGGACTCGATATAGGCCATGCCGCTCTCGTAATCCGCTTCCTTCCCCGTGATCTCCAGCACCAGAAGGCCCTCCTCGCGCGGGGTGATGGAGGCCTTGAGGATGTTGAAATCCAGGCCGAAGTCCCGCACCAGCTTGCTTACGATGGGCTTGTCCACCTGCTCGTGGGGGAAATGGAGCACTATCTTGTGGCGCACCATCTACTCCACCCCCTCTTCCCGCGCCGCGCAGGGCAACAGCTCCACCGCCTGGGCCAGGAGGAAGCGGCCCTGCTCTATCCGCTCCTTGAGGAGCAAGGCTATCTCCCGGGCGCGGCTGTAGCTGGAGAGCGAGGCTGTCGGTATCTCCCTGCCGCCCAGCTCGATGCTGCCGCTCTTGAGCTGGGCGTAGGTCACCTCTCCCAGGACCTTCCCGGTGAACTGCGGGTAGTCGACGGAGTAGTCCACGACGGGAGCGACCAGGTCCTCGTCGCGCACGGACGCCGCCCTCACCACGTCCTCGTCGAGGACGGGGATGGGAACGCCGATGCCCACGGCGAGGCTCGCCCCGTACCCGAGCATGGAATAACCCGTGAGATAGCGGGGGTCCATCCCCCTCAAGTCCCCGATCACCGAAAGGGTGCCGGCAGGGCGGGTGGGGTTCCCCGCGGCGGTACGCGGGACGTCGGTGTTGTGCTGGGTACCGTACCAGGCCACGTAGCCCACGCCGCCCCCGAGGAAGATACGCGTGCCGATGCCTATGGTCCGCAAAAGCGGGTCGTTGAAGAGCGGCGAGAGCTGGCCGGCGCTGCAGTAGTTCGCGTTGCCGAGTTCCGGCCGCAGCACGCCCATGTAGGTGTATATGACCTGGTCCGACAGGTTCACGGCCACGTTGTAGTTCTGGTAGGCATTGCGCGGGTTGAACAACCACGCCTCCTTGACGTCGTCCAGGGTGAGGTCCCTCTCCCACTGGCGGTTCGGGTAGCAGTCCGTGCCGTAGGACTCGGCCTTCAGGTGCAGCGTCTTTCCCGCCACCAGGTCCTCGATGACATGTCCGCCGCCGTAGCGGAACTCCCCCGGGAAGACCTCGTTCAGGGGGTCGCGTGCCGTCATCTCCGTGGCGCCGACATAGATGTCCACCGCCGCTATGCCGCAGAAGACGGGCACGTCGTTGAGCCGCGCGTTCTGTATCTTGATGCGCGGCTGGGCGTGCCCCAGGTTGATGAAGACGCCCGAGGAGCACATGGGGCCGAAGGTCCCGGTGGTGATGACGTCCACTTTTCGCGCCGTCTCCTCCACGCCTTCCCTTTCCACGAGGTCGATGACCTCCTCGGCGGTGATCACCACCGCCTCGCCCTTCTTTATCCGCTCGTTTATCTCCGCAATGGTCTTGCCCATTTCCTAACCTCCCGAAATCACGATTAATACCGGCACCAGGGAAAGCCGGGCATGACCCATACGGAGGCCACCACCACCTCTGGACTTCTCGCTCTCTTGCTCTCGCTCATCTTTTCCGTCCCGTTCCTCGCCTCTCCGTGAGAGGGTTTCTCTCTTATCGGCAACCCGCAATGCTCCTCTTCCCATCATATGCCCGGCGTATGCGGGGACAAAAAACACCGCCGGCGAAGGTGCACGGCGGTTCTTTCAACCGTCTCTCCCGCACCGGGTACGGCGCCGCTGCGCGATACCCTCGCCTGTGATCACGGAGGCATCCGTCCTCGCCTAGTCGCTCGCGCTTTCAGCGGGAAGCTCGGGGGCCATCTTCGGCCCGCCCGGCGCACCGGTTCTCAACTTCCGCCCGGCTCTCTGTAGCGCCTCCCGCGGGCCTACTCCTCCCCTTCATCGCCTTTCGCGGTGGATATAGCGTTGTCAATATCCCCCAGGGAACCTGGGGGATAGGTAAAATGATACTTCCGCGCTTCCGCCATGTCAAATGCGCGCATCGCCTTATGGGGAACGTATTCCAGGGGGGATCCGTGACCGGCGAGGAGACGTCTGCCGGAGAGCCCCTCGCTCGGGGCCGATTGAAATCCCCGCCGCCGGCCGCATAATGTCATGAGGTTCTTCCCCGACAAGTAGGGGTGGCTATGGGGCCCCTTGGGCCAAGCCCGGCCAAGCATCCGGGCAAATCCTTAATCGACACCCATATTTATCGGAGAAGAGCCTGTCATGAGCCGCCCAAGTGGAAAGGACGTGCTGAGGGAATGATACGGCTATGGGAGGAAAAAGACCGCGATGACAGGCGTCAAAGACCGGTCCCGTACTCCATCGTTACGGAGTACGGCTCCGCGTAATGATACCGTCGCGCCACGGGCGGATATCAAGGGAGCGCGTAGAGGACGGCGTTGTCGAACCAGACGCTGCCCCCAGCCCGCGTAGCCGGGTTTCCCGCCGTCTCCAGTTGCACGACGGCCGAAACCGCTCCGGCCGGCGCCCGCGCTTCCAGGCTCAACGGCGTCCAGCCGTGGGTAGAGTAGCCTTGGGGCGTCTCTCCCGGCGAGACGCTGGTCCCCAGGAGGTTTCCGGAAGCGCCGTACCAGTAGACGGACGCCCTTACGGAAGCGCCCCGGAACGCCCTGGTCCGGTACGAGGCGTAAAACGCGTATCGCATGTTCTCCGAGATGCCGGCCGTTACCGGCGTGCTCTTCCATGCGCAGATATATGGAGAGGCGGCGGGTGCCGGGTCCTTGATGCGCACGGAACGGCCGCCGCTGTGGGACTGCATGCGGTTGGCCTCGCAGCGCACGGTCCCGCCGGAGAGGGAGACCGGGCTCCACCCCGGCACCGTCCCATCGGGGTTCGCGCTCTCGAAACCCGGGTTGGTGAGCAGGTTCGCGGGCAGCCCGGCCGTCATCTCTACGGTCAATGTCCGCTGCCGGTCCAGGGCGATCGAGGGGACGCGGAGCGAAGCCCCAGCCCGGAAGTAGCCGGTGCCCTCGGTGAGGAGAACGCCATCGAGCTTGAGCTTGAGGTCGGACGTGGGGGGCCACGCGTGCAACAACTCCAGGTCGGTCCGGCCCAGCTTGTCGACCACGGGCATGGCGCTGGGATCTGTGGAGGTGTCCAGGCGGACGGTTACGGTCTTCCCCGCCCCGATGTCCACCCCGGCACCCATGAGGTCCAGCGTCAGCGCCTCCGCGTTGCGCACGCGGGCGTCCACGATGTTGGCCGCACGGTCCACGCCGGCGCGGGCCAGCGCGGCCTCGTCTCCCGCGGCGGCGTACCTCCGCATGCTCATCCAGTAAGCCGTGCTCTCATTATCGTCGTAGCTCTTGTATGCCACCTTGACCGGATGCCGGTTCCTTACCTGGGCCTTGAAGAAAGTGGCGGTCGTCTCGTAGGGCTCCATGAAACCGTGGCCGCCGAAGGGGCTGGTGTTGTATTCGGAGTAGTAGGGGCCCAGGGCCGACCATGTCGTGAGCAGTTTATGGATGTCGCCGCCGTTGGCGAAGGTGGCCGTGGCCGGCGAATAGGGCGCGGGCGCCTCCACGTGCCGCCACCAACTGGAGGGATTCGCGGGGTCCATCTTCGTCCACCACATGACGGTCAGGTTGGTGTACGAGTTCGGGAAGTTGCTGTCGTTCAGGCCCTGAACGATGCGTATGGGCATGTTGGCCATGTTCTCCAGCACGTAGCGCGCGCTGTAATCCTTCATCAGCGGCGTGTCCAGGGGTTGTTCCGGCGTATGCTCTTTCCCGGCGAGAAGCCTCCAACTGTCGCAGGTATAGGCATCGTTGATGCTTGCGTAGGGCGCGCCGGGATTCACGGGGAAGTGCTTCTTCATGAACTCGTAGTTGTAGACAAGGTCCGAGGCGCCGGCATTCGGCGATACCGCCGCGACCAGCCCCGGGGCGTGGATGCCGAGGATATAGGAGCCGATGCCTCCCATGGAGAGGCCTGAGGCGTAGACGCGGTCCTCGTCGATGTTGAGCTTCTCCATGGCCTGGTTGATGCAATCCAGCATGTCCCGCTCGCCGTATTCATAGTCGTTCTGTACCCTCAGCTCGTCGAACTCGTGCACGCCTCCGAAGCTGCAAAGCGAGACCTCGCCACGGGCGGGCGGCTCGGAAAGCATCCTCCCCGTCCCGTAGGGCGCGGCATCGCCCGGCACCTGTATGTCGACGGGCTTGTCGTTCACCGCCACCCTTATGTAGCCGTTATAGGAAGTCACCTTGAGGCCGATCCACGTATCCCATGCCGTCAGCGGCTTCCAGTCCAGGGCGACCTGGGAGATGAGGGTCCATACGCCTCCGGAATACTTGAACACCCGTACGTACTTGCTCGACCCCTCGGTATAGAGATCCACCTGGTAGAAGCCCCCGGTGGCGGGATCCCTGCGCAGCCTGACCCCCATGGCGCTGGCAGGACCTCCGCGGCTCACTTCCCTGAGCCTCACCCGTACCGCGTAGTCCTGTCCCGTCGATTCGGCCCGCACGGCCTCCTTCCAGGCGCCGGACGCGTCCGACTGGCGGAACACGCCACCGCTGGAAGACCAGCTTCCCGAGACCGCCGTCCACCCGGCCAGGCTCGAGAGGCCGTCCAGGATGGACGGCTCCCGGTTGGGGCCGCTGTCCTTCCTCACCCCGTCCATGTAATAGCTGCCCAGGTTCCTGCCCCAGGGCGAGAGCACTATCCACCCGTTCGCGTCGGCTACGGCCTTGATGCTGTTGGAGAATATGTCCCACGGGTTGTTGGATACTATGGGCACTCCCTCCAGGGCGTGCAGTTCCACCCACATGGGATAGGACTTGGAAGGATCGTACCCCTTCGGGAGGTAGATGCTGCACGGCAGGTTCAATCCGTCGGCGGTGGAGACGAAATCGTAGCGCACCGCCTGCCCGCCCGAGACAGGCTCCCCATACGGGAGTATCTCGCATCCAGCGAAGAGCATGAAAGGAATGCAGATCAGGACGATCGGCATCCCGGCGGAAACCGCTTTACGTATCCTGCGCATCTATCCTCCTATTCCGCATGTCAAGACGGCTCCGTTCCCCGCCGTGGCGATAACGCGATCCGTCGACCTCCAGACAGTCCTATCCGCGTTCCCGTCTTCCGATCCCGGCATCGAATACGCGGAAACGCCTGACGGACCGAGCTTGCGTTTGCATTGTAATGCGAACTCTATCAGAGCGCAGATACTCAAACTGCGATTACTTTAATAGCCTACTTCATTTGAGGTACAGGTTCGTTTAATCCGAGATTTCTCATATACCCCTCCTGATGCCATCATTATACCATCTCGCGGGCAGGTTGATACATCCAAGCCCCGGTTTCTGCCTTTCCCCGTGATGCTCTGTCTCGTTTTCGCGCCGAGAGCTGCGATTTCAGCGATATCCGAAGATGCTTGACCGCTCGCGGCGGGCTGCATATGCGTCTACCTTTCCTTTCGAGCTGTTTCAGGTCGGGATAGCGGCCAGGGCCACGCAACGGGGCTTCTGGTATTACGCGTATCGGGGCCGGCGTCTATCCGGTCAATGGCGGACGATGAGGACGGGGCACTTGGCGTGATGGGCCACCCGGTTGCTCACCGAGCCCAGGAGGAACCCCCCCAGGGCCCCGCGCCCGTGGCTGCCCATGACGATCATGTCGTGGCCGCCTTCCTCGGCCTCCTGCAACACCTCCGCCGCGGAGTTGCCGAAGCGGATCTTGGACCGCACGTCCAACCCGGCATCCCGCAGGGGCTGGGCGCTCTCGGCGAGCATCTCCTCCGCCCGCCTGTCCAGCTCCTCGCGCAACTCCTCCGGCGGCGGCATCAGCACCTCGGGGGCTATGAGCCCATCCGACCAGAAGGCGGAGTATACGGGCTCCTCCACCACGGAAAGGAGGGTGATCTTGCACGAGGTATTTCCGAAAAGCCTCGCCGCGAAAGCGATGGCCTTTTCGGCCGTATCCGAACCGTCGGTCGGAAGCAGCACCTTGTCCAACATGAAATCCTCCCCTTCCAGCTTCATCCCGGCTCAATGCGGCCGTCTCTACCCCCGCGCCTCAGTGACCGGTAACGGATCCCTATCATCTCTTATGTTACAGATTCTACCCACTATGATACGACGTTACCGCCGCCCGGCCTTGGGCGGAGATAGAAGGTGCATAAGCGGGCTGAGCGCCTCGCGCAGGGATGCGGGCGACGGAGGACGAGGAAATGGGTAAGATCGCGTTTCCCTCCTCGCAAAGCTGCCGGCCATGCCGGGATCACATCACCTCCTCGGAAGGCGATGCGGCATCGCGTGCCGTAGGAGCATCTGATGCAAATGCCACTCGAGCGCATTGCCCATGAAGCAGCCGGCTATCCTCCAGCGGATCTCCGGGCATCATAGCCCCCGTTGCGCCATACACATGATTTGTTTTAATATGCTTAAAGCGACAAGGAGTCGGAAAAGGAGGTAGTCATGAGCTGCGGCGGCGAGCACGACGAGAACACCCCCGATTGCTCCGCTACGACTTGCGGGGAGGCACCCTGCGGGCCGCGGCCGAATCCGCTGATCATGGCGGCGCGTTTCACCGCGTTCGCCCTGGGGATCGCGACCGCTCTGGTCGGCATGGTCAAGGAGAGGAAGTTCAAACACCTGGCGGCGTGGCTGGGAGCCTGGTCCGTCTTTCTCACCCTGGCACGCTACGTCATCTGCGCCCGTTGCGAGGGCTACGGCCGCATGTGCTACTCCTACTACATAGGCAAGTACACGTCGCTGGTCTTCCCCAAGGTGGAGGGTGAGGAGCCGGGGACGTTCGGCATCGGCCTGGAGGCGGCCTGCCTGGGCGCTATCACCTGGATACCCGCCCTGGCCATGCGCGCCGACCGCCGCCTGCTCGCCCGTTACATGGCGATCATGCAACTGGTGATGATCGGGCAGTTCTTCCATGCCTGCCGCTGGTGCGCGGCAAATTCCACCCAGGAGTGGAAGAACGCCTGCCCCGCTCACCGCACCTGGAAGAAGATCCTCAAGATCTCGTGAACGTACGGGCCAGCCTCGTAAAGGCGCTCAACGGCCTGCTCCTCGCGGGTGGCCGCACGCGCCCGATGAATCCCGCGGACATCCCCGTGAAGGAAGTGATAAAGGACGTCCCTTACGTCGAGGGCGCGCACAGGCTGCAGAGGCTGGATATCACCGTCCCCTTAGCGGAGGCGCCCCTTCCCGTCCTCGTCTACATCCACGGCGGCGGCTGGATGAACGGGGACAAGAGCATCTACCGCAGGATCTGCGCGTTGTACGCGCAAGCCGGCTTCCTGGTCTGCAACGTCAACTACCGCCTCACCCCGCAGTACGTCTACCCGGTGCAGGTGCGGGACGTGGCGTCCGCGGTCCGCTGGGTGCATCTCAACTGCTCCAGGTACGGGGGCGACCCGTCCCGGATGTTCCTGGCCGGGGACTCTGCCGGGGCGAATCTATCCTCGTGGTATGCGGCCGCGCTCGGGGACCCCGCCCTGCCGGAAGCGACCGGCATCGGCGAGACGATCCCGGCGGATTCGCTGCGGGGACTCCTCCTCTTCTATGGGGCCTTCGACATGGACGCCATGCTCACGACGGGGTTCCCCTTCATCAGGCTCTTCTACAGGGCATGCTTCGGCACGGACGCGGAAGCAAGCAGGATGAAGGCGGACATCTCCTCTCCCCTGCGCCACCTCACGAGCGAGTACCCCCCGTCCTTCATCGCCTGCGGGGGGAGCGACCCCCTGCTGCCGGAGTCTCGCGCCTGCTCCAAGGCGCTCTGCGAGCTGGGCGTGCCGCACCGGGACCTGTATCTCACCAGGCCGGAATACCCGCATGTCAACCACGGCTTCCTGAACTTCTACTTCTTCAAGTCCTCGCGCGTGGCGATGCGGGAATCGATCGCTTTCCTGCAGGAGCACGCCACGCCTTAGGGGGAGAGAACTGGACTTTGCCACGCCCGGGATCTATAATGACTATAGTCACTGACTATAGTCATTAAACAAGCGGCTGCGGGCGAGGAGGGCCAGATGGGAACCGTTTCCAGCCAGAGGACGGCGCAAGGCAAGCCGGCCCGTCCGGCGGGGCGATCGGTGTCGGGCACCGGCACAAAAGCGCCTTCGCGCGCGCCGGCGGGAAAAACGCCGCGCAAACAGCGGGCGGAGAACACGCGCCGCAAGCTGGCGGACACCGCGCTGCGCCTTTATGCCAGCAGGGGTTACGACCGGGTGGCGGTGGACGACATATGCCGCGAGGCGGGTGTCTCAAAGGGCACCTTCTACGTGCACTTCGCCACGAAGGACCAGGTACTGGTGGAGGAATTCCTCGCGCTCGACCGCTTCTACCTCGATTCCCTCCCGCAAATCGACAGGATCGACACCGGTATCGGGCGGCTGTTGGCATTCGGGAGATATTCGCTGCGGCACATCTCCGGCCTGGGCAAGGACTATATCAAGGCCGCCTATTCCAGCCAGATGGCTCCCGGCCGGGGGCCGTCCCTTCTGGCATCGCGGGAACGGGCTTCGCACGGGATCGCGCTGCGGCTGGTGCGGGAGGCGCAGGAGAGCGGGGAACTGCGCTCCGACCTGCAGGCCGAGGAGATCGCCCTGTCCCTCGTCCGCGCCATCAGGGGGATCGTCGTCGAGTGGTGCCTGCTGGACGGCGGCTTCGACCTGGAGCGGGCGGGAGAGCCGCTGCTCGGGATACTGTTGGACGGCTTGAAGGCGCGGGGGGAGAAAGCCGCCGGGGGCAGACCGGCTTCCCCCGCGCGCAAGAGGAGGGCTTGACCATGTCCTGTGGACTCCCTGATCCTGAAGCGACACCAATAAGGCCTCATGGCGCAAGGGGAGGGGTTGACCATGTCCTGCAGACTCCCTGAACCTGAAGTGACACCAACAAGGTCCTCATGGCACAAGGGGAGGGGTTGACCATGTCCTACAGACTGACCGTGCCCGGGCAGGAGAGAGAGCTGCGGCGGTCGTTCGTGAAGGAGATCGCGCCCGACGTGTGGATGCTGGAGGGTTACGTCAGCGACTACTTTCTGCTCAAGCCGGCCTCTTCCAACGTCTTCCTGCTGCGGGACGGCGGCTCGCTGCTGATCCTCGATACCGGCACTTACCCCTTCTACCGGGAGCGCATGCTGGAACTGATGCGCCGCTACCGCGCGGACGGGGTCAAGCGGGTGGACCTCATGCTCACCCAGGGCCACTTCGACCACGCCTCCAATAACGACGTCCTGCGCGAAAGCGGGCTGGACTGGCGCTTCCTGCTGCAGGAGCCCGAGGCCGGGGTCCTGGATTATCTCTCGGACTGGATGGCGGACTTCCGCAACCTGGAGCAGCTCTACAACATCTACGCCCAGTTTGACCCCCGCGGCATAACCGCCCCGGTCAACCTGGCCTCCCGCGTCTCGGTCGGGCTGGCGCGCTCGATCCTGCGGGCCAACTTCAGACTGATGTTCGCGGGCATCCGCTCCCTCGCGAGCCAGGCGACGGTCCTCCCCCTCGGGGCCAGGGTGAAGCGCAGCTTCGGGACGGTAGAGCTGGAGGGGTGGGAGGTGGGGCGCTTCTTCGCCATCCACGACGCCTCCCATACGCCGGGTCACATCTCCATCTACGACCCCGAGCACAAGCTGCTTCTTTCCGGTGACGTGACGGTGGAGATCAACCCCGCATTCTACTATTCCTCGCTCGACAGGTGCACAGCCGCCTGCGGTCAGTTCCGCCGCATGGCCGAGGAGGGATACATAGAGCTGGCCACGGATTCTCACCGCAGCACGACCTTCTTCCCCGACGTCATGCACAGCCTGGAGCTGACTCCCTTCGACGACATGGAGATGATCGACGTGGCGCGCGGAAGTGACGAATGCGCCAGGTTCTTCGGCACCTTCGAGGATCTCTATTCCCGGCTGAGGGACGGCGTCATGTCCGCCCACGCACGAGCCGGCGAAGCAACCATCCCGGAGATAGCGGAGGAACTGCGCGCCATAGACGAGCCGGCCGTGAACCTGAGGAAGGCCATGAAGTTCCAGCGCATCCCGGGGCGCCTGGACGTCCTGGTGGCGGTGGTGCTCAAGGAAGCGGGTGCCGTGAGCCGTCGTGAGGGAGATGACGTGCTCTTTTCTCCCGCCAGATGAAAGGCAAGATGACGGGGCACCAATGGAGGCGGGCGCCACGAGCCGCCGTGCGGGAGAGCGCTTGCTTATATATCCCGCCGGATGAAAGGTAACAGCCATGAGCATGTTCGAGAAGCTGAATATATGGACGCTCTTCGGGAAGATGACCAACTCACCGCTGGGCACGAGGTTCCAGAGCACTTTCCGCAAGCTGGTTGAAAAGGGTATGAGGCCGCTGGCGGCCGGGGCGTGCGACGAGCCGCCCGCTTTCACGTTACCGCGCAAACCCCTGGCGGAGTGCAGGGTCTGCCTGATCACCACCACCGGCGTTCACCTCGATGACCAGGAGCCCTTCGACACCGCGGCCGTCCTGGGCGATTCCAGCTACCGCGCCGTTCCATCCGGCGTCGATGCCTCGCGCCTGCGCATCTCCCACACTCATTACCCGCACGCGCGGGCGGAGGAGGACATCAACGTAATCTTTCCCCTCGAGCGGCTGCGCGAGCTGGCGGAGGAGGGTGCCATCGGCTCGGTCGGGGAAAGCCATTACTGCTTCGGCTTCGACCTCCACGTGAAAGAACTCGTGGATCCCGCCATCGGCAGCGCCCACGCAGTGGCCCGCGCCCTCGTGAAGGACGGCGTGGACGTGGTGCTGCTCACGCCGGGCTGACCCATGTGCAACCGGGCCGTGAGCCTCATCGCCCGCGTGGTGGAATCCCACGGCATCAGCACCGTGTCGCTCTCCCTCAACCGCGAGCTGTCCGAGAAGATCGGCGCCCCGCGCACGCTCTACCTGCGCTACCCCTACGGCGCCCCCCTGGGGGAGCCGGGCAACGTCAACCAGCAGCGCGCCATCCTGAAGGACATGTTCGCCGCGCTGGATACCGCAAAGGAACCGGGCACCATCATCGACCTGCCCTACCGCTGGCGCCGCGACACCTTCGCCCCAGTGGGCTTCTGAGCTCATATCCCATCGCAAGGGAATAGGGCACGCGGTAGAGTATTTATGATATCATTATATTATTGATGATATATTGATGGCTCGAGGGGTGATGTCGTTGGTCAGGACTATCATACAACTGGATGAGGAGCAGCATCGCGAACTGCTCAGGATAGCGAGAGAGAGAAAGACTTCCATGGCCGCCCTGATAAGGGAAGGTGTCGACAAGGTGCTCCAGAACTCGGTCACGCTGGGGGAGAAAAAAAGGCGAGCGCTCGAGGCCGTGGGTAGGCACCGTTCAGGCATCCCCGACCTGGCGTCGAAGCATGACGAATATCTGGCGGAGGGATACGGGGAGAAAACGCGGTGAGGTGTTTCGTCGATACCTCGGCTTTCATCGCCCTGCTGAACGCCGATGACGACATGCACGCACGGGCGAAGAAGAGGTGGCAGGAGCTTCTCTCCCAGGACGCCTCCATGGCCACGAGCAACTACGTCATCCTGGAGACCTTTGCCCTCGCAAAACACCGCATCGGCCTCCAGGCGGCGAAGGACTTCCACGACGCGATGCTGCCCGTCGCCACCGTCGTCTGGATAGGTGAGGATATCCACGGTATCGCGGTCTCCTCGATCATCCTTTCCGGCAAACGCAACCTGAGCCTGGTGGACTGCACCAGCTTCGAGGTCATGCGCCGCTCGGGAATAGAGAGGGCCTTCACCTACGACCGCCACTTCCGCGACCAGGGATTCGAGCTCATCGGTTGAGAGCTCAAATCTGTCGGGAGGGTTGATGGTGCGGACTCGAAACATGCCGCCTCCCGCGCGGGAGGCGTGGATTGAAATCAGTTCATCGCTTCAACAAGCAGCGTATTGCCATGTTAGAATATGATAAATCGTCTTGAGGGGGTAGAGTATGGCGGAGATGAGGGAAACGCTCAATGAGGCGGATATCTTCCGTCTATTGAATGAGAACGAGCATATATTGGAGAAATACGGAGTAAAACGTATCGGGCTTTTTGGATCACGCTCTATCGGTTCAGGATCGGCTGAGAGCGATGTGGACTTGCTGGTAGAGTTCGCCAACCCGACCTTCGATAATTACATGGACCTGTCCTTCAGCCTGGAAGATATATTCAATAGGGAAGTGGACTTGGTGACGGAAGACGGGTTAAGCCCCTATATAAAACCTTCTGTTATGCAGG
>CAZQFX010000004.1:0-40166 GCA_964592775.1 uncultured Actinomycetota bacterium | reverse complement strand
GTGTGCCCATACCTTAACTGCCAGCTCTTTTCCGTACTCGCGCTAAATCACTTGCGTCTCTCTACCCACGCTTCTGGGAGAAGAACCATATTATATAACATGGTCTCGAGAAGTGTGGGCGATCGGGCAGGAAGATGAACGGGGACAGGTCTTGGATCTTACGATTGTGCCTTATGATCATGCATCAATGCGCCATTCTTTCGGAATCCAAGATTCCAGACCTGGCGCGGAGCGCCGCCCGCCGGCATGACCCGACCGCGAGGCGGCGGCCAACGGCCGGCAGCTTTTCCTCTGGACCGCGCGAAGCGGTCCCGGCGCTAGGGGCATGGACGGCGTCGCAGGATTTACGGCCGCCCCTCCCGAAAAATGGCATAGAACGGCGGTGGTCGGGCGTACCCGCGCTCTCTCGGTAAACGGTTTCATGCCCTCGGTAACGGGGTAGCTTTTTATATAACCGCGATCGGCTCATCCCTGCGGGGAACGGGGTGAGACCCGGGAGCGCCGTTTATCGTGACGGGAAGGGAGGTGAACCATGGAGAAGCAAATCGGGAGGGTCACGCACTTCTTCGGCCATATCAGCGTCGCGGCGATCGAACTCGAGGACGAGCTGAAGGTGGGAGATACCATCCACATCAAGGGGCATACCTCCGATTGGACCCAGGTGGTGTCGTCCATGCAGATAGAACACGACCAGGTGGAGAGGGCGGGTCCCGGCGACGTCGTCGGCATCAAGTCCGAAGGGCATGCGCGCGAACACGACGTCGTCTACAAGGTCACCGGTGACTGATCCTCCGCTACGCGGGTTCCCGGTACCCAGGTCCATGAATACGCTCGCATTTGACCGGGGAAGCCGTCCTCCCATAGGTTATAATGGCAGCGGTAAGAGCCGCCTGGGACAAGGGACCAGAGGTCAGGAGGAAAAATGGCGGAGGCGGCCGCGAGGGCAGGCGAACGCATGGAGTTCGAGGTCCGGGGAGGCCCGTGGGAGGGCATCCACGCCTTTATCTTCTACACTTCGGTCACCTTCGCCGTGCTGGCCACCATCGGGATCATGCGCCTCCCCCTGGGTATCAGTTGCGTGGTCCTGCTCTTCTACAGCATGTTCGCCATCTTCTCCTCCCCCACCTACGTCTCCGTCGACCCCGCCGCACGCGAACTGACGCTGGAACGCTACCGTTATTTCATTTCCAGCCGCCGCCGCCTGGGCCGGGATGACCTGGAGGAAGTGGAGGTCGCCGAGTCGCCCCGCGTCCCCACCGCGGAAGGAGGGCAAACCTCCAGGAGGGACCTCTCCTATTTCGTCCGCGTCTGCCTGAAACGAAAGAACGGCCGTCCCATGAAGCTCTTCCGCTCCGGCACGACCGGGGCTCCCGCGGAAAACCGCGCCAAGGCCTTCCTCATCGTCGAGAGCGTGGCGCGTGCCATGGACATCCCCGTAGTCTACACCCGGCGCGGCCTCGGAGACGGAAGCGCGAAGCAAGAGTGGGAGGGGGAATAGGCGGAGATGGGAAAGAACCGGGCGAAAACGCTCACCGCCCGCCTGGCGTCAGCGGCGCTGGCCATGTCAACCGCCGCCGCCGCGCCGGCCGGGTGCGGCGGCGGCGGGGTGGATCTCTCCGCTTGGGACCGCGATCCCATCGTGCCCGGATACTCCGTGGCCGAGGTCAATATCGGCGACCCTTACTCGGCGGTGCGGGAAGCGCACGGCGACCCCGAGCTGAACCTCGAGGACGGCGGCTACCACTACGCCTACTACGCCAGGACGCGCGAGGGGGGGGACATAAACGATCCCGCCTCCTGGCGCATGGTGGTCACCCTGTACGACGGCGGCAACGGCTACCTCGACGCCGCCGACGAGGTGGGGGCGGTGGAGGTGTCTGCGCCCTACTACGGCCTGACCTCCGGCGGCGTGGGGATGGGGAGCACGCCGGGCGACGTGGAGGGGGAGTTCGGGCCCTGCGAGAGCATCACCGAGACCCAGGGGCCGGAGGGCGAGAAGCTGCAGCTGTATTCGTACGGCCGGAAGGGAGTGGAGTTCCTCATCGCGCGGAAAGACGGGGTGATAACGGTGGTGGTGGCCGCCTACGGAGGATTGCGCCCCGTTGAGGAACAGGGCGACGGAGGCGACGCGCAGGGCGGGCTTTTCGGCGTGAACGGGTCGGCCCCCATCGTTCCCGGCCAGACGGTGGCGGGCATAAACATCGATGACGAGTTCAGGAGGGTGAAGGAGAAGTACGGGGCCCCCGACAGCGCCGGCTTCACCACCGAGGGGCTGGTCTTCGCCACCTATACCGGCGGATACGGCCCCTGGAAGCTTAACGTCTACATGGAGGACATGGACAGGAACGACGCCCTGGGGGATTTCGACATCGTGGTTTCGGTAGGCGTGCGTTCCCCCTACGCCGGAAAGACGCCCAAGGGCGTGGGCATCGGCTCGCCTTCGGCGGACGCGGTGAAGGAATTCGGGCCGCCGGAGAGGCAGAGCACCATGAACTTTCAGGGCGAGGAGCTGACCATCATGGAGTACAACTCCAAGGGCATCGTCTTCGCCGCCAGGGCGGCAACGGGGGAAGTGGTGGAGATCGACGTCAACCGCCCCCTGGCGCCGTGAACCCGATACCCGGGTTCCGGGCGGCCATGGTGTCTCGTCACCCGGGACGAAACGACGCAAAGAGGAGTGATGGAGCTTGTTCAAGAAGGCGAAACGCGCGCTTTTTGCCTCTGCCGTAGGCTACGGCCTGGCGGTAAGGTCGTTTCACCCCCGGCCTAAGGACCTGCTGGACCCCGCCTGGCATCGCGAGGTCCCCATCCGCCTGGTGATGCGCGGGCTGACCCGGCTCCTGCCGGAACTGTACGAGCGTTACGGGGAGCCGGGGGTGCGCGCTCTGCAGTACGTCTTCTACCGCATCGGGGAGGAGCGCGCCCCCATCCTCCGCGAGGCCCTGCATATCGACCCCCGTGACGCGCGCAGCCTGGGGCGCGTGCTCGACTACGAGGACGGCCTGGCCGGAGTGAAGGGCGTCTGGACCGAGGAGACCAGAGGAAGGGCGGTGAAGGAGGAACGGTACTGCCCGGCGGCGGGGGAGCTTGCCGCCTGCCCCGACGTCTGCACCCGCCTGATGATGGCCCTGGAGGCCGGCACCTTCTCCGTGCTCAACCCCGACCTCGCGGTGCCCAAGATCACCAGCCTGCTTTCCAAGGGGGATCCATGCTGCCTGGCCGTCATCGAGCTGCCCCTGGCAAAAAAGGAAGCCCGCAAGGAGTCTCCCCAGGCCACGCCGGGTGAATTCCCCCCCGTGCTGGCCGTTCCCGGCCTGCGGGGGAGGCTGGCGCTGCAGGGGGCAAAGAGCATCGCCTCGGCGCTGTGGACCCTGCTCGCCCAGGGCCCGGAGCAGCCCATGCGATGGTACGAGCACTTCCGCTATAGCCCCTGAGGCACCCCTTCACTTCGAGAAGCGGCGGCGCAGGGCGCGCCTGTCACGCCGGGCGGCGCGGCTCCTGTCACCGGCCAGGGACGCGGTTTCCAGATCCCCCATTCCGCCGCTGAGGTCGCGGCGCTGCCTGAGCTCACGCTCCAGTATTTCCCGCATGCGGTAGCGGTAGCGGATGTGGGGCGTGATGCTTTCCCCCGCGCTCTCCACGATGGACTCCCCGGCCACGCGCCCGCTCTCCAATGACAGGCGGATGCCGAAGCCCCAGGGGTCCAGGAGCCCGGACGCCTCCCCCGCCAGCAGGGCGCATCCCGCTCCCAGGTTATAATGCCCTCCGGCCGCCATGCGGTTGGAGGCCGTTATCTGGCGCATGGTCTCTCCTTCGACCCGCAGTCCCACACTCCGCCGCAGGAAGGCGGTGAGCCCGTCCAGCTCTTCCCGCCACCCCCTGGCGCCGCCATGGTTCACCGCCAGGCCGATAAGGCCGTCCTTTGCGAAAAAGCGCGCGATACCCGAACCTTTCCGCATGAGCACGAGGCCCATCCACTCCGGATCCCATTCCATCCTCCCGCCGCTGAGCACCAACATGCTCCGCTGCAGGCGCGGAGCCGCATAAGTACGGTGGAACTCGGGGCGGAGAGAGCGCAGCGCCATGGAGTCCGCTCCGTCCGCGGCCAGGAGATAGGTCGCTTCCACCGTCTCTTCCCCTCCCTCGAGGGGTTTCAATCGCGCTTTCACGCGAAAGCGCCCCACTTCGAGGCCCTCCACCTCGCAGCCGTCCATGACCGTGGCTCCGCAACCCGCGGCAAGAAAGGCGTCCAGGCGTGAACGCACGACAGACGAGCCGGGTGCGGAGAAAGGGAGTTCGTAATCGCCCCCGCCTTCACAGAGCAGACGGGCGCCGAGTGCCCGCTGCGGGGAGGAGCGGCAGTCGCCGGGGATGGGCCCGAAAGCTTCCTCGATGTGTGAAACGGCCTGGGGCGAGAGGAAGCCGCCGCAGGGTTTGTCGCGGGGGATCCTCTCCTTTTCCAGCAGGACCACCCTGAAACCGGCGCCCGTGAGCGTCCTGGCGGCCATGCAGCCGCCCGGCCCCGCTCCCATGGCCATCACGTCGTAGAACACCCGCTTACCGCCTTAGGCAACGCTTTCGGACCACAGAGCCCGTTGCATAAACCAGTAGTGTCGCATTGCGTTCAGACTCCTTCAACATCCGGCCGTGGTTTGTGCAGCAGGCTCCACGACCTATTATATTGGGTTCGTCTCCGTGAAGCATGAGTGGCCTTTGGGGTCGGACCCGATCCCGTCATCATGCAATCCCTTTCTCGCCACCCACGCTTTTTGGAGAAGAACCCCTCTGGCTCTTCGCCATAAAGTGTGGGCTATCTGGATGGCATTTGATATGCGATGGTGTGCCCATACCTTAACTACCAGCTCTTTTCCGTATTGACGCTAAATCACCTGTATTTCTCTACCCACACTACTGGGAGAAGAACCACTTCGTTCAATCTGACCAACGGGGTTCCGCCGATCGCTTCAACAATGCCGTACAGCTCGCCGGACATCTTCTCCTACCTCCTGGATGGCGGTTGGCATCGTGGTGATCGCCTCGAGATCAGAAAGAAGCCGGAGAGCGCCCTCAGGTTAGGCCACAATCCGATAGCGCCGCGCCTTCCGAAAAAGGCGGCTTCCTCGATCCGAATGCCTTTCGATCCGCAGTAGTCGGAAAAATCGCCGATGCTCAGGAAATGAAGGTTGGGCGTATCGTACCAGTGGTATGGCAACGATTGCGTCACCGGGGTCCGGCCCCTCATCGATATCTGATAGCGCGCGCGGTAGTGAGCGAAATTGGAAAACCCGACGATTGTACGCCTGCTTACCCTCAGGGCTTCCTCTAGGACTTTTTCCGGTTTCCCGGCCACGCGCTGGAGGCTGCGATCGAATATGGCGTAGTCGAACGAATCATCAGCGTAATCGTGCAATGCGGTGTCAGCCTGCTCGTGGAGTGCGTAAAGGCCCTTCTCGACACAAAGGAATATGGATTCATCATCCGGCTCGACGCCCTGCGCCTTCACGCCCTTTTCGGCGACAAGGCGCTCCAGCAGACTTCCATCGCGGCAGCCTAGCTCCAGGACGGATGATCCGTACTTCACCCAGCCCGCTATCGTGTCATGTTCCACCCCGTCCTTCACGGCCCTCATCTTCGTGTTTCCCCCCCATATGTTTTCAGCAGGAAATGCGTAATCAGTTTTGCCTGCTCATGGACCTCCAGGAGGAAAGCGTCATGGCCGTAGGTGGAACTGATCTCGCAATAGGTCACGTCGGCGCCCGCCCTTTTGCACGCACGCACTATCTCGACTGACTGGTAGGATGGATAAAGCCAATCGGACTTGAAGGAAACGACCAGCGTCTTGGCCTCCAAGCCCCTGAAGGCATTGGCAAGATTTCCACCCCGCGAAGCGTCGTAATCGTCTATGGCCCTGGTTATATACAGGTAGGAATTGGCGTCGAAGCGGCCCACGAAACTCAAGCCCCGGTAATGCAGGTAATCCTCGACCTCGAAACCGTTGCTGAAAGGCCGTGCTTCGCCGTTTCTTCCCGCGCGCCGGCCGAATTTCTCGGCCATCGATTTATCGCTCATGTAGGTGATGTGGCCGACCATCCGCGCCACGCTCAGCCCCTTTGCCGGAAGGTCTCCGCCATAATAGCGCCCGCCCTTCCAATTGGGGTCCGCCATGATAGCCTGGCGGCCAACCTCGTTGAAGGCGATCTGTTGGGGGGAATGCCTGGCCGCGGTCGCTATGACTATCGCGCTTCTCACCCGCTCGGGGTGAGACACAAGCCACTCCAGCACCTGCTGACCGCCCATGGAGCCGCCGGCGACGGAAAGGAGCCTGGCGATGCCGAGGTGGTCAAGGAGCTTGGCCTGCACCCCAACCATGTCCGGGATGGTTATGAGCGGGAAAGCTGTACCGTACGGTCTCCCCGTCGCCGGGTTGATCGATGACGGGCCCGTCGTTCCCTTGCATCCCCCGAGCACGTTGGAGCAGATCACGAAGTACCTATTGGTGTCGAAGGCCTTGCCCGGTCCGATCATGCCATCCCACCAGCCGGGCTTGTTCGCGCCCTCGTGCCATCCCGCGGCGTGGGCATCGCCGGAAAACGCGTGGGCCACGAGGATGGCATTGGAGCGCTCCCCGTTCAGGGCCCCGTATGTCTCGTACGCTACGGTGACCGGCCCCAGCTCCTCGCCGCTGTCCAGGGTAAACCGACCGGGAGGACCGGCGAATGTGAAGTATTGCGTTTCGACTATACCGATTCCGTTATGCAATATTTCCACTCCCTTCAGAACGAGCGTTGAATGGAAAGCCGATTCCGGTCAAGGCTCCGCCCCGTCCCTGCTTGTTATGCCGTCGCTTTCCTCAATGCCTGATCGATGTCGGCCTTGATGTCAGCGGGATCCTCGAGCCCGATCGACAGGCGGACATAGTCCTCGGTCACGCCCGTCGCCTCCTGCTCCTCGCGGGTCAACTGCTGGTGTGTCGTGGAGGCTGGATGGATCACCAGGCTCTTTGCGTCCCCGATGTTCGCCAGATGCGAGAGGATTTCCACGGACTCGATGAAACGCTTGCCTGCCTCAAGTCCCCCCTTGATGCCGAAACCCACTAGGCCGCCGAAATGGCCGCCGAGATATTTCCTGGCCGTCACGTGACTCGGATGATCCTCGAGGCCGGGGTAGTTCACCCAGGAAACCAGCGGATGGCCCGCCAGGAACCTGGCGACCTCGAGAGCATTCTCGGAATGCTTCCTCACCCTCAAGGGAAGAGTCTCCAATCCTTGAATAAATAGAAACGCATTGAAGGGGCTCAGGGCAGCGCCGATGTCCCGCAGAAGCTGAACTCGGACCTTGATTATAAAGGCTATGTTTCCGAACTCGGGGTGGTTCCCCAGGGCATCCCAGAAGACCAGGCCGTGATAGCTGGGATCAGGCTCGGTGAACTCGGGAAACTTTCCGTCGCTCCAGTCGAAGTTGCCGGAATCGACTATGACGCCCCCTATGGAGGTTCCGTGGCCGCCGATGTATTTAGTCGCCGAGTCTACCACGATGTCGGCTCCGAAATCGATAGGCCTCACTAGCCCGACCCCGACCGTGTTGTCCACGATGAAGGGAATACCGGCATCGTGTGCAATGCGGGAGATGGCCTCGAAGTCGGGCACGTCGAGCTTCGGGTTCCCGATGGTCTCCGCGTAGATGGCTCGGGTCTTATCCGTTACCGCCTGCTTGATCTTCTCCGGATCCCCGGAATCGACGAACCTCACTATGCGGCCGAGCTTGGGAAACGTGTAGTGAAACAGTTGGTAGGTCCCGCCATATAGGTTGTCCGCAGAGACGATCTCGTCGCCGACCCTGGTGATCGCCAGAAGCGCCAGCGTCTCCGCGGCTTGTCCGGAGGAGACAGCCAACGCACCGGTTCCTCCTTCCAGGGCGGCTATGCGTTTCTCGAAGACGTCGGTAGTGGGATTCATTATCCGGGTATAGATATTCCCGAACTCCTTCAGGGCGAAGAGGTTCGCGGCATGGTCCGTGTCGTTGAACACATAGGACGTCGTCTGGTATATGGGCACGGCGCGCGCGCCCGTTGCCGGATCGGGTCCATCTTGGCCCGCGTGTATCGCCAGGGTGTCGAGTCTCTCGGTCATTTCTTTCTCCTTTCATCACATCTTGCCTGGGGCATTTCCGGAATAAAAAACCCGCCTGCCAATCCATACCCGGCTGCGGGAGTTCGTACTTTCGCGGTCAACCTTGATGCGCTACATAGGTGTTCCTCCCGCTCCCGGGCTGTGACGCATGGCCATACAGCATGCGATCATCAGACCAGGTTTTTCCAATCCTTTAGTCTTATTCACCGTTGCATTCCCTTTTTTCATGCTTCACGCCACGCTCTTGACATATCTCTATATTTCCTATCTACTTTGTAGACATTTAACCGCTTAATGCCCCCCTTGTCAATAGGGGTACCTGGAGAAGAACCTGGACCTTTAACCCTGCCCGTTGATCTAACCGATTGTCCGCCGTTTCTCCAGGGCCAAGGATCCAGGGTCCGACCCCGGGGGTTACAGCCCGCCGGCATGTATCTCCAGGGCCCGCCGGTAGACATCAAGGTAACTCTCCGCCATCACCCGGGGGCTGAACCTTTTCTCGGCGGCCAGCCTGCAAGCCAGCGGGTCCAGCTCGTCTATGCGTCCGATATATGGAGCCAGTTCCTCGGGGGAATCGGCCAGAAAACCGGTGACCCCGTGCTCCACCACCTCCGGTACGGCCCCCAGGCGCGTGGCGAGAACGGGCGTGCCGCAGGCCATCGCCTCCACCATCACCAGGCCGAAGGGCTCCTCCCACTGGATGGGGAAGAGGAAGGCGCGCGCGCCGGCCACCAGCCGGACCTTCTCCTTCTGGGACACCTCGCCGAGATAATCCGCCCGCTCGCCATCGAGGAGGGGCTCGACGCGCGATTCGAAGTACTCCCGGTCCCGGCCGGGGTCTATCTTACCGGCCAGAAGGATGCGGTTGCCCGTCTGCAACGCCAGCCGAACCGCATGTTCCGTCCCCTTCGCCTCGCATATGCGGCTCACGCAGACCAGGTAGTCCTCCTTCTCCGCCTGGAAGCGATGCTCCTCGATGTCCACGGCGTTGGCGACCACGCCGAGGTACCGCAGGCCGGGACAGCCCTCCATCTGCCGGCTGCTGATGGCCACGTAATAGCAGTCGTCCTTGAAGGCCTCGTAGAACGTACGCGAATCGCGGGTGAAGGGACCGTGCAGGGTGTGCACGACGGGTAGCGGGAGCAGGCGGGCGAATGCCGTGCCCAGTAAGCCCGCGTGATCGTGCACGATGTCGTATTCCCCCGCGGCGACATCGCGGTATGCCTTCCCGACATGATAGGCGTCGAAGAGGGTTTCACCCATGTGCTTCGTAGGGGCTTCCTCGATGGTGATCCTCTGCCGCGCCCGCGTACGGCTGGGTCCCGCGGCGAAGAGGGTCACCTCCTCCCCCATGGCCACGAGTTCGTCCACCAGGAGCTTGAGCATCCTCTCTATCCCCCCGTATCCCTCGGGGGGGATGGGGATCCAGACCGGAGCTATCATCGCGATGCGCATACCCCGCAACCTCCTCAGCGATATATCCACCCGCCGCGAGGCGGGATCTTCTACTATACGGTAAGAGTGCCGGATTATTTCTGCATATTATATCTGTTACCCTTACCGTTGTTAAAATAAACCCGGCTCTTCTCCGAGAAGCCTGGCCACCAAGTGGCTCCATGGCCAGCCACACCTCCCGCATAAGAGCCACATGTCGCCACATATGGCTGTTATAGGAACGGTTGCTGAGGGCACTGGCTTCGCGCGGGTCTCTCAGGCTGGTTTCGAGGCTCGACCCCTCGGCCTCAGGCGGGTTCCGAGGCTCGACCCCTCGGCCTGAGACCCCTCGGCCTGACGGCCTTTTATCGCGCCTGTCAACCGGGGGAACTTTCCCTTGTTCCTCTTGCAACCTCAAGGGGATTTACTATAAGAAGAGAAGAACGAGGTCGAAGAGATGTACAGAAAAGCTTACCGCATAATCGTCTTCGACTGGGACGGCACCGCGGTGAAAGACCGCGCGGCCGACGCCCGGCCGGTGGCGCGCGCCCTGCAGGACCTGCTGCAACTGGACGTCTACGTGGTGGTGGTCACCGGCACCAACTACGACAACATCGAACGCCAGTTCGCCCGTTACATCTCCGGCCCCCGCAAGCGCAACCTCTACATCTGCACCAACCGCGGCTCCGAGGTCTACGGATTCGATGCCCACTCCGAGCTCTTCCTCCTCTACCTCAGGGAAGCCACGGACGTGGAGAACAGGGCCCTCGACCTGACGGCGGAAGCGGTGAAAGCGGAGGTGGAGTGGGGCTCCAGCGTCACCATCGATATCGTCTACAACCGCTTGAACCGGCGCAAGATCGACCTCATCCCGGAATGGCCGGACCCTGCCAAATCCCAGATAGGAAAGCTGCTGAAGCAGACGGAGAAGCGTTTGCGCGAAGGGGGATACGCGCCGGGCATCAAGGGGGCTTACGAAGCAACCGAGCGTTTCGCCCGGGAGGCGGGCCTGGCCGACGCCCGCATCACCAGCGACGTCAAGCACGTGGAGGTGGGGCTGACCGACAAGTCCGACTCCCTGCGCTGGATCCTGAAGGAGGTGGCGGAGCGGCGCAACATCCCCTACCACGACATCCTGGTGCTGGGCGACGAGTTCGGCCCCATCGCCGGCTTCGAGGGATCCGACTTCCGCATGGTGCTGCCGGGGGCGGAGGGGATCACCTACTTATCGGTGGGCAAGGAACCAAACGGCGTGCCAGAAGAGGTGGAGCACCCGGGAGGGGGGCCGGACGAGTTCATGCGCATCATCAAGGATCAGACCAATCTGCACCGGCTCTTCCGGCCCACGGGCGACCCCACCTTCCTCGTCGTGGAGGAGGGCTACGATCCCGTGCGCGAACGCGAGGTGGAGTCCATCTTAACCGTGGGCAACGGTTACCTGGGCACGCGCGGATCCCTGGCCGAAGAGGACGAGGCCTCCAGCCCCGCCACCCTGGTGGCCGGGGTGTTCGACCGCCGCAGCCAGCAGGCGCCGGACGAGATGCCCATCTTCCCCGACTGGCTCTTCACCCGCATCTACGTGGACGACGAGCGCCTGCAGATGAAGCGGAAGAACATAGTGGAGCACCAGCGCATCCTGGACATGTACAAGGGATTGCTCTTCCGCGAGCTGCTGTACGAGGACATCACCGACCGGGTTACGCGCGTGCGCTTCCTGCACTTCGCCTCCCTGGCCGATCCCCATGCCCTGGCCCTGCGCGTCACCGTCATCCCCAGGAACTACACGGGCGAACTGCGGGTGGAGACGGGGCTGAGATTGAACTCGCGCAGCAACCCTTCCCTGCAGGGAGTGGAGATGACCACCGGCGCAGACGGCACGGGCGTGCTCGTCCGCGCTCAGACACTTTTTTCCAACATCGACGCGGCGATGGCCGGGCGCAGCCGCATCGCCGACGGGTTCGTGGAGCCGCAACATTCCTCCAGCACGGATAATACATCCGTGCTGGAGCACTGGAGCTGGATCGGCAACATAGCCCAGGAGGTAAGGCTGGAGAAGCTGGTCTCCGTCTTCACCTCCCTGGACGGGGTGGAAGCGGAGCGGGCCGCACTGGCGCATGCGGAGGAACTGGCGCAGCGTGATTTCGAGGAGTTGATGCTGGAACACATGGCGGCCTGGGAAGAGCGCTGGAAGACCGCCGCGTTGCGCATCACCGGCGATCCCGAAGCCCAGCGCTGGGCCAATTTCGCCACCTATCATCTTATCAGCGCCGGCAACGCCGATAACGAGCGCGTCTCCATCGGGGCCCGCGCCCTCTCCGGCCCCATATATAAGGGCCATATATTCTGGGACTCGGAGATGTTCATCCTGCCCTTCTTCATCTTCACCCACCCCGCCACCGCGCGCGCCATGATCATGTACCGCTATCACACGCTGGACGGAGCGCGTGCCAACGCCGCCCGCAACGGCTACGAGGGGGCCCAGTACGCCTGGGAATCCACCGGCGACGGGAAGGAGATGACCCCTCCCGCCGCCCTCTCGCCCACGGGCGAAGTCATCCCCATCCTCTCCGGCCACCTCGAGCATCACATCACGGCGGACGTGGCCTACGGCGTTTGGACCTACTGGAACGCCACCCGCGATGGTGAATTCCTCCTGCGGGCGGGGGCGGAAATCCTTTTGGAGACGGCCCGTTTCTGGGCCAGCCGCGTGGTGCTTGGAGACGACGGACTCTACCACATCCTCGACGTGGAGGGTCCGGACGAATACCACGAGGGAGTGGACGACAACCTCTACACCAACATGATGGCCGCCTACAACCTGCGGCATGGCGCAAAAGTGGCGAAGTTCCTGGAGGAACACCACCCGGAGGAATGGCGGCTCTTGCGGCAGAAGATCGCGCTGCGGGCGGAGGAGCCTGGCGGCTGGAGCGCGGTGGCGGACCGCATGTACGGCAACGGGCACGGGGAGCGCGGGCCGCTGGAGCAGTTCGCGGGTTACTTCGGGCTGGAGGATATCGATGTCAGCCGGTACGAGCCGCTAACCGCCTCCCTCGATACCATCCTGGGAAGGGAGCGCACCGCGGGCTCCCAGGTGGTCAAGCAGGCGGACGTCGTCATGGCGCTCTACCTGCTGGAGGACAGCTACACCCCGGCAGTGATAAGAGAGAGCTTCCTCTACTACGACCGGCGCACCGCCCACGGTTCCTCGCTCTCCCCCTCCATCTACGGCCTGATAGCGGCACGGCTGGGAATGACCAGGGAAGCCATGCGCTACCTGCGCAAGGCGGGCACCATCGACTTGGGCGACAACATGGGTAACGCCGCGGGCGGAGTACACGCCGCGGCGCTGGGCGGCCTGTGGCAGTTGCTGGTGATGGGCTTCGCGGGGGTGCGGGCCTGGGACGCGGGGCTGTTCATAGACCCGAAGCCGCCGGCGCGCTGGCGACGCCTCAGGTTCTCGCTGACCTGGCGCGGCGCCTGGCTGGACTTCGACATACGGCGTAGCCGGAGCATGGAGTTGCGGATTTCAGGGGTGGAAGGCCTCGAGGTGGAGGTCGGTATCTTCGGGCGGGAGCCACGGCTGGTGCGGACCAGGAGCCGTTACGTCTCGACCTGGTCGGGCAAGGACTGGCGGGACTTCGAGGAAGAGGGTGGGGGATGATGGCGGCCAGGCAGCGGCCATTAGTAGTCCTTCCCCTGGACGGATCCGTTACTTCAGCCGGCGCCTTCGGGGCGGCCAGTGCCCTGACGCGGCTCGTGGGCGGGGTGCTGCACGTAGTGCACGTCACCGACCAGCCCGTGCCCCATCACCGCCTGGCCCGGCACCTGCATATCGCTCCGATGGAGAAGGACTTCGTCCTTCACCAGAAACGCGGGGATGTGACCGCGGCCATCCTGAAACTGGCGGAGTCCGTGAGCGCCTGGATGATAGTGATGTCGGGCCAGGGTAAGACCAACGATCCCGAGCGGCTGGCGGGCCAGACCGCCCTCGATCTCATACAGCGCTCGACCTTCCCGGTGATGGTCATCCGAGCCGCCATGCGCGAGCCGCCCGGGACGGACTGGCGTCCGGCGAGGATGCTGGTTCCCCTGGAAGGCCTTTCGCTGGCGGATTGCGTCATCAAGAAGGTGTTCGACCTGGCCAGGGAGATGAAATTGGACCTGGACATCCTGCACATCGCGGCAGACAGGAAGAGACCTCCCATGGAAGTGGAGACCTTCGCCAGCCCCCGTTACCTCGATCATCCCCAATACGACTGGCCGGCCTGGAGCGAGGAATTCCTCTATCGCTTCTATGCCTACCTCCACCCCGATGCACAGATGCGCCTCTTCCACAGGCGGGGCAACCCGTACGCGGTCACCCTGCGCTTCGCCATGGAAAACGCCGAGGACCTCATCGCGCTGTCCTGGCGCGGCCTGCTGCACGAGAAGATGGCGGAAACGGTGCGGGGCGTGCTGGCCCGGGCCGAGGTCCCCACCCTGCTTATCCACACCTGAGTACCCCGATCCATAAATACGCCCGCAACAGGCAGCCGCTGCATCATGTATTGATAAACATCCCGTAGTGGCGTGATGCCTCGATCGAGATTGCTTCGCCTCGGACTCCCCGCAACCAGGTTTTCGCTGCGCGAAAACCTGGTTGCGCTCCCTGCGACGTACTCGCGGAGTACGCCTCAGTCGCGCGCCTTGTCCCGCACGGCGCGGGATGAATCGGCGTGGCGCAGCGACGCTCTCGACGCTCTCGATGCGTTACCGGATATATGGGCCTGGGTCCTAAGGTTAAGGAACTTGACCTTCGGTCCCGTCTCGATGGTCAGGCGGTAGGGCTCCTCCAGCTCGAATACCTCCCCGTCCAGGCTGTATCCCTCGCGGCATTCCATCATCACCCGCGAGGCTCTCTGGTTGAAGAACTCTTCTTTCGCATAGGGGGGCTCCGCGCCTCTCGCCCACAGCAGCCTGGGCAGCTTGCGCGCCATCTTGAAGATGGGCACGCTGGTGGCCAGGACGTAGAAGTCGCCTTCCCCTTCGTCCCGGAAGGCGTCGAAGGATATGACCACCACCTTGAAGATGACCGCCAGGACCACGGTGACCTGGTCCGCGGGCAACTCGAAATCGTCGATGAGCACCCTCGCCGGGGTGAGCCCGAAGACGTCCTTGTAACGGGTGCGCTTGATGGCTCCCCCGAGCGCGCATTTCGCGAAGAGGCCGGCCGCCGCCACCGGCCCCCCGTTGGTCTCGCGGTAATAGACGCGGTGGAAACGGTAGAGGGCCCCGTTACCGTAGAAGAAGCCGTACTCCCTTGCCGTTACCCCGCCCATATCCCGCGTCACCCTCAGAGTGGGCACTTCCACGTAGGGTAAGTCCTGCGTGCCGCAGGCGGTTTTCATCGCGGCCTTCAGCAGATCCGGCGGCGTCCCCCTGACCTCGAGGTGGTCGGCCAGCAGGTTCATGGTCCCGCCCCTCAAGGGGAAGAGCAACGGGATGCGGTCAGCTCCCTCCCCGTACTTGTTGACCATATGGGTCACGGTACGCTGCACGGTCCCGTCGCCGCCGTTGAGGCAGATGAGGCGCTCCCCATGGGACAGGATGCGCCCGATGGCGCCGTCGATCTCCTCCATGGTCTCCGTCTCCACCACCAGGCCATCGGAGCCGACGATGTCCGGGATGCCGTACTCCTTGTAGCGGCCGAAGCGGTTCTTGCCCGCCTCCACGTTGGTGAGCACGGCTATGCCCAGCAGGGGCAACGGCAGGATGAGGAAAGCGGCGCCGTCACCGGCGCCACGGGAGAACAGGACCGCCGCCAGGACCAGGCCGGCGAGAATATACAAGATATGATGAAGCCACTCCCGCCGCCGGCCGGTCCCTCCGTTTCCTGGAGACATATTCACCCGCGCGGATCTACGTGCCCCGATATATGAATACGATAACGTTCTAAAGCCCCCGCATCCCACCGACCCGTCCCGCACGGCCCGGGACAGGAGGGCGTGGCGCGATTGCGCTCCCGGTGCAGGCCGCTTTCACGGAACGGAGCACCTGGATCCGGATACGCTTAACGTATCCTATCACCCCCGGCGCCCGCTCGCCGGACCGCCCGGGGGCGTCATCCCGACATGGACATGCCGCCGCCCACCAGGCCCAGGAACGAGAAGATGAGGAAGCTGTACATGCCCACGCCCACGGATATCCCCTCCGTGCGCAAGATGGTGGTGAGGTTGGTGATCGCCATGCCCAGGGCGAAGATAAGGAAGAGGATGGCGATGCCACCCAGCCCTTTGCTGCGGAAGAGGAGCATGAGCACCGCGATCAGCGCGATCAGGCCCCCGAGTATCAGCGAACACAGGCCGGTGAACATGGGGTAACCGTCGGAGTAGATGAAAAAGGCGTTCACTACCTCTCCGGACGCCCCACCGCCCGACTTGCCGAGGTCGAACCAGTCCCAGCCGGATAGGGAATGAAAGCCTCCCGGCCCGCTCACCCACGACATCCACGTACTCACCAGGACGAGTATGCCGGCAACCAGGATGATGAGCGACCCTACCCAGAACATGCCTCCCCTTTCCTTGCGGACGGTGACATATGCCGGCGCGGGGGCGTATTGCTGGGGGTAGGGCGCCACGGGGGGCGCCGCGTAGGGCTGCTGCGCATACGTGCCCGCGGGTGGGGTCGGCTGCGCGTACTGCGCGGGCTGCTGATATGTGGGTTGCACGGGTGGCGCGACAGGCGGTGGCGCGGCCGCCGGGGGTGGAGGAGCGGCCTCCGCGGCGGTCGGCTGCGCCGCCGGTGCGGCCGGCGCTCCCAGAGGAGCGCCACACTTGATACAGAACTTCGCGCCTTCCTTGTTCTCCTCGCCGCATTGCGGACATGCGCTCAACTCCCTCACCCCCTAATACACGTATTCCGTTCACTTCCCGATGTCATGCAAGGCACTTTACCGATGCGCCCTCGTTATTGCTCCTGGGCGAGGCACGATACCCAACGCCTCCTCCCTTTCATTTTTCCCCCGCGTATACTTATTTCCTCCCCTCGCACTGGTATCCTCACGCAAGCGGGGCGGACCCGGCTTCCATGCTCTCATGCTTGCCGCCATGCATCCATCGCCACCAAGGCCTATTTCCTCCCCGGCAGGACCTCGACGAGCCAGCCGTCCTCCTCCCCGCGGCAGCGCACCCTGCCTTCGGCCTCCAGTTTGTCCAGGTGGCACTGGAGAATCTGCGGTCCCGGGAAGAAAGCGATGGCCGGATTGTTGTTGAAGACGCGCGCCGACAGTTCCGGGAAAGGCAGCGGCCCGCCAGCAAGTTCACCCATTACCTTCTCCTCGCGGCGCAGCAGTCTCTTCCTCGTCTTCTCCACCTCCACCAGGGGCTCGCCGCCGATGTTTCCATGCGAGGGGAGGACGAAGGAGGCGGGTACCGCCGCGAGGCGGTCCAGGCCATCCAGGAAACCGGTCAGCCCGCCCGAGGACGGGGAGTACCAGGCCACCACGTCTCCCACCGCATCGGCGGTGAAGAGCATGCCGCTCTCGGGCTCGAAGAGGGAGACGAGGCCGTTGGCATGTCCCGGCGTCACGACGACCCGGAAGGTGAACCTTCCCAGCGCGAGCTCGCCGTCCGGGTCGATGGTATGGGTTGCGTCGGCCCCGGACATGCGGCAGCGGCTGGCTTCGAAGTATTCCAATATGTCCGGCTTCTCCAGGTTGTATGGGTTGATGCCGTAACGCAACGGCAAGGGCATGTCGAAGGTGCGGTTCAGGCGGGATGGTTCCGCGGCCAGCGGTATCTCCACGGGATGCAGGAAGATGCGCGGGGATATCTCCTCCAGCAGGTAGCGCATGGCCCCCATGTGGTCGGGATGGGCGTGGGTGAGCACCACGGTATGGATATCATTGATGGTGAGTCCCTGCCCGGCGATGAACTCCTTGAGGCGGACGTACGTCTCCTCCTGCCCGCATCCTACGTCCACGAGATAGGCGCCGTCGGGGTCTCTTACGAGGAGCACGTTGGCCGACGCCGGCCATATCGTCTCCCCGTCCTTGTGTAGGACCATGCCTTCCGGCAGCAAGGGCGTTCCTTTCTGCGAGTTTGTACCGTAGATATTCTACCGCATTGTACTCGCGAGCACGCTCGTTCCCCAATTCCCATTACCTGAGACCGGCGCCCCGATCCATAGCCAGTCCGTCTGCCCCCTCCGGTACGCTCTGTTCCCCGTAGGGTGGGGTCTGGTCTCGAGTTTCGAAACCCGGCGCAACGCATTTCCCCGATGCCACGGCGAGACTCCGAGAACTGGCCCCATATCCCATGACCTCAGACCGGCGCCCCGAACCATGAAAAGGCGGCTCCCGCCGGGGGAGCCGCCTCCATCGACGTTGTCTCTAGGCGTCGGAGTGGAACTTCTTCCCCTTGACCTTCTCGGAGTAGCCGGCGTAGTCGAGATAGCGGGTGAGGCCGCCCATGTAGAAGGGGTAGCCGGCGCCGAAGATCATGCAGATGTCGATCTCCTCCGGCGCGCCCACCACTCCCTCGTCGAGCATCCTCCAGCACTCGTCGGCCAAGGCTTCGCTGACGCGGTCGCGCATCTCCTGGGCGCCGATCTTCACCGGTGGGTCGGCCTGCTTCCAGAGCTCGCGCACCTCGGGATCGACCTCGCCGTCGGGGCCGTAGACGCCCGGCTTCTTGCGCGCCACCAGCTCCTTGAAGTTCCCGCTCACCGTGTAGCGGTCCGGGAAGGCGCCGGCCAGGGTCTCATTGGTGTGCAGGGCGATGGCCGGCCCCACCAGGGCTAGGAGAGCGAAGGGGGGCATGGGGGTCCCCAGGGCCCATAGCGCCTCGTCCACGTCCTTGAAATCGTTGCCCTCGTCCACCAGCTTCACCGTCTCCACCATGGAGCGCAGCAGCAGGCGGTTGACGATGAAGGCCGGCGCGTCCTTGCACAGCACGCAGCGCTTCCCCAGCTTGCGGCCCGTGTCCACGGCGGTGATCAGGGTGGGGTCGTTGGTCTTCTCCGCCTTGATGATCTCCAGCAGGGGCATGGCCGCCACCGGGTTGAAGAAGTGGAACCCCACCACGCGCTCGGGGTGTTTGAGGTCGGAGGCCATCTCCGTCACCGAGAGCGAGGAGGTATTGGTGGCCAGTATGGCGGCCTCGGAGACGAACTCCTCGAGCTCGGCGTAGACCTTCTTCTTCAGCGGCATCTCCTCCAGCACCGCCTCGATGACGAAATCACAGTCGGCCATGTCGGCGTAGTCCAGCGTGGGCTCAACCAGGCTGAGGATCCAGGGCACCTGGTCCTTGTCGATGCGGCCCTTCTCCGCCTGGCGGTTGATCTCCTGCTCGATATAGCCCATGCCCTTGTCCACGAACTCCTGCTTGATGTCCTTGATGACCACGGGGACCTTCATGCGGCGCAGGAAGAGCACCGCCAGCTGGCTGCCCATGAGCCCCGCGCCCAGGATACCCACCTTCTTAACCGGCAGGGGCGCCCCCTCCGGCACGCCCACGGGCTTCTTGGCCCGGCGCTGGGTGAGGTCGAAGGCGTAGGCCCCCGCCTGCATCTGGGGGGAAGGGATGAGCGTGGCCAGGGCCTCGTCCTCCAGGGCGAACCCCTCGTCCACCGTGTTGTCCTTCGCCGCGGCGATGTTGTCGATAGCCATGTAGGGCGCCTTGGAGCTGCCGTGCACCTTGGAGTCGGCCGCGGCCCTGGCCTGCGCCACCAGCGCGTCGAGGTTGGACCAGTCGGGCTCCGGCCTCTCCACCTTCTCCGTGCCCTGCAGAATGCCCACGGTGAACTCCACCGTCTTGTCGAGGAAGTCCACGGGCTCGAAGATGCGGTCCGCTATGCCCATCTCGAAGGCCTTCTTGCCGTTGATCATGCGGTTGTTGTTGAGGGCGTTGTGGATGATGATCTCCAGCGCCTTCTCGGGGCCGATGAGCTTGGGCAGCAGGGTGGTCCCGCCCCATCCCGGGATGAGCCCCAGGAAGCACTCGGGGAAACCCACGGCCACCGCCCCGGGCGATATGGTGCGGTAGTCGCAGGCCAGGGCGATCTCCAGGCCCCCGCCCAGGGCGACGCCGTTGATGGCCCCAACCGTCGGATAGGGCAGATCGATGATGCGCTTGAAGGCGGTGTGCCCCATCTTCGCGATCTCCAGGGCTTGCTCGTAGGTTTTCACCTCCGGTACCAGCGTGAGGTCCGCTCCCGCCCCGAAGATGAAGGGCTTGCCGGTTAAGATCATGGCCTTGACGTCGGGCTCGGCCGCGACGCGGTCCAGGCACTCGTTCAGGCTGGCGATGCCGCCCGGTCCGAAGCTGTTGGGTTTGCGGTAGTCCTCGCCGTTGTCCATGGTGACGACGGCGACCTTGCCGGCCGGCGATTCGAAATAAGTATCCTTAAACTGGGTTACCAGCTCGTCAGGCATCTCTTACCTCCTTTCCTTCCTCGCTCTTCAGTTCTGGACGTTCTCGAAGATCGCGGACGCGCCCTGGCCGAGCCCCACGCACATGGTCGCCAGGCCGTACCTGGCCTTGGGGTTGTCGGCGAACTCGTAGGCCAACTGGGCGGTGAGGCGTCCGCCGGAAGAGGCGAGAGGGTGCCCGAAGGCGATGGCCCCTCCCCAGGGATTGACGCGCGGGTCGTCCAGCTTGTCGATGCCGAACTCATGCATGAAGGCGATGACCTGCACGGCGAAGGCCTCGTTGATCTCGAAGACGTCAATGTCTTCGAGCTTCAGCCCGGACCTTTCCAGGGCCCTCTTGGTGGCAGGGACGGGACCGATGCCCATGATCTCGGGCTTCACGCCGGCGAAAGAGTACTGCACCAGGCGCATCATGGGCTTGAGGCCGTACTCCTTGACCGCCTTCTCCGAAGCCAGGATGGCGCCGGCCGCCCCGTCGTTGAGGCCCGAGGCATTGCCGGGGGTGACCCTGCCCTTGACGCGGAAGGGGGTGCGCAGGCCCTTCATGTTTTCCGCCGAGGCCTCCGGGCGCGGCTGCTCGTCCTTGTCGGCCAGCCTCCAGCCGTTGCCGCTCCACACCGTCATGGGCACGATGATCCTGTCGAACTTGCCGTCGTCCAGGGCCTTCTTGGCCTTCTGCTGGCAGAGGACCGCGTATTCGTCGCACATCTCCTTGGTGATGTTGGGGTAAAGGTCGTGCAGGTTCTCGGCCGTCATGCCCATGTTGAGGGCGCTCTGGTCCACCAGTTTCTCCGCCAGGAAGCGGGGGTTGGGGTCGGCGCCCTGCCCCATGGGATGGTTCCCCATGTGCTCGACGCCGCCGGCGATGATGAGGTCGGCCGCCCCCACCTGTATCTCCGAAGCTCCGAAGCAGATGGCGGTCAACCCTCCGGCGCACATGCGGTCGATGGCGACCCCCGGAGTCTGGACCCCCAGGCCCGCGAGTATGGCGGTTGTGCGGCCGATGGTCAGGCCCTGGTCGCCGTACTGGGTGGATGCCGCCCACACGTTGTCCTCGATCTTGTCCCCGGGGACCCCGGGATTGCGCTCCAGCAGGGAGCGGATCACCTTGACCACCAGGTCGTCGGCGCGCGTCTGGGCGAAGATGCCGTCGGGCCGGGCTTTGCCAAAGGCGGTGCGGCAGGCGTCGATGACGTAGACTTCCTGCAATTCCCTGGCCATAACTTCCCCTCCTTCTAGTTATCCGGGGCGCGGTTCGCGGGCGCCCGTTCTTCAGGGTGGTTTGCGGGATCTATGTAAAGGGGCTGGGTGCTCCGCTCCATAAACACAGCGGCGTTCCGCCACCGCTGTACCGGCTCTCTCCGTGCATCACCGCATTTATGGAACGGGGCGCTGCTCCCCGGCGATCGACGTGGGTGGGATATTGAAAGACCTCCGGGAGTATTGCTGCGTCCATTGCTGCGACCTCTTCTTCTGCATCCGCTTTCCGTCATTCATTATATGTTCCCCGGTTGAGACAAATCAATACGGCGTCGGTTCGATTCCGCCCAGAAAAACCAGCTAGACGGGCTTGCATGGCGCAAGCCCTTCCGTCGTTGCCGCCTGACGCGAGCCAACTATGCATATACCCACTTTCCCTGCTGTCCCAACAACACCAGTCAAGCCACGGGCCGGCATGGAAACCATCGCGAGCGGCAAAACGGTGGCGCGAGGCCTGGCGCGGGCAGGTATGGATTATCATGAAGGCATGAACACGATCCTGCGCGAGCGGCGTTCGCCCACGTTGCACGATTTCCCCTACCGGGGCGAGGGGCGCAAGTGCTATCACAAGTGGATAGTGAACGTGGCCCCGCCAGGCAGGGGGAATTGCCTGCACGATTGCCTCTACTGTTACGCGCGGGACGCGGTCTACTCGAGCCGTACGGAAGGCGGCATGGTCGTCTATTCAAACCTCGCCACCGTGGTCGAAAAGGAACTGGCGAAGCTGGAACTGTGCCCGCCCGTGTCCATATCCAACGTGACCGACCCATGCCAGAACGTGCCGGAGCTGCGCGGAGCGGTCAAAGACCTGGTGGACGTGCTGGTGCGGTGGGGGGTGAGCTTCCACGTCATCACCAAGGGGGACCCCTCCTTCCTCGGCGGGGTGGAGGGCTTCCCCGGTACGGGCTTCTTCTTCCTGGCCGTGACGGTCGAGGGGGGCCCGGAGGTCCTGGCATTCCTCTCTCCCATGGCGCCCGGCTACGAACGGAGGCTGGATGCTCTGCGCTGGGCGGCTTCGCTCGGGCTTCCGGCCCTGGTGCGGCTGGACCCGGTGATCCCCCCGTTGTGGCGCGCTCTCTATGGTGATGGCTGGGCGGATATAGCCGCGGGGATCCTCGCGGACTGCGCCGCGGCGGGAGCGGGGCACGTGGTCAGCTCCACGGGCCGCTTCACGCGGGCCACCCTGGCCGGGCTGCGCGACCTGGTGGGCGGCCTTTCTCCCCTCAAGGCGGAGGAACTCGCGCGGGATTATACCTACGACCGTTCCTACACCTCCAGCGGCTACATGCTGCGCCACCCGCTGCGCCTCGAGTTCCACCGCGCCATGCGCGACGCGGCGGGGGAAGCGGGGATGACCTACGCGGTATGCCAGGAATTGGCAGCGGGGGAGGCGGACACGGCGGGGCTCCCCCACTGCGAGGCTTTCGTCATGCCCTTCTCCCGCCGCGTGGGGCCGCTTGGATTCGATCCCGTGCCGGGATGCGCGGCCAACTGCCACGTGAGCTGCGCCGGCCTCGAGAACCCCCCGTGCGGAAGGCCGGAGCTCGCCATCGCGGAACCCTACAAGCCGTCCTCGCTTAAGGCGCGCCGCAGATCTCGAGCCCCGGCCGGGCTTTCGCTCGCGCCATGAACGGACCTCGGGAGACATCGCTGCAGCTTTTCTCGCCAGGACAAAGCCGGTTGGGGGGCAGCCGTCCATGTCGCGCGGCCGCGACACCACCGAGGACGAAAATGCCGGTCGCTATTTTTTTGGGCAAACCTTCAGCGACTGGCGAAGCAACATATAGTGGTAGACCACAGCCGATCCCGTTCCAGGCCTGACCCCTAAGCGGGATTTCGGGAATGTATTCTCGGAGGGTCCCAAATGAAAGGAGGCGCCTAAGCGCCTCCCAAAAGGGGAGCTATAAGCCACCGGCGGATAGGGCTATTTCAGGGGGTGGAATGTGCTGATTCCATCTCATGCTATAGGGCATATGGGGTTGGCCGGCAGCTTATAGCGTAGGGCCTTTTCAATGTTCAAAAAAATCAGCCCCGAATGGGGCAACACACATACGACTATGTACTTGCTCCCACCCGTTGTTTTGAAAGTATCAGAGTGCACTATCTATGTCAAGCAAATCGGACAGGCCCGTTAAACAACATATTGATATATATCATGCCCAGCGGCCTATGCGCTCAATCCTTTTTCCTCAGATCTTCCATTTCCTTCTTCATCCTCCTGGCGGCCCTGCGGGCGCCGCGCTTTTCCTCCCGCCGCTGCCTGAACATGACCTCCTGCCTCCCCTGCTCCTCCCCGCTCCCGCCCTTCGCCATAGCGGGTTTCCAGCGCCTTGTCTCCAGCGCCCGCTCCACCCTCATCTTCACCCTGCGGGAGAGCTCTTCCAGTTCCTCTGCCACCCCATCGCGCCTGGGGATGAGACGCAGTTGTACCGGTTCCGGCGGCTCTTCCCGGTATACGAAGGGCAGTTTCTTGTCCGCGAGGGATTCCGCGGGCACGAGGACCTTCAGCGCCCGTGAGACCATCGACAGGTTGATGACCTTTCCCGCCTCGAACCTGTACACCTCCCCGTCTATCTGCGCATAGGTATCGGACTTGCACTCGACCCGCATCTCGCGCACCTCGTGGAAGGAGACCAGGCTGGAGAAACCGTGCCTTCCTCCCATGCAGGCGAAGCCGAAGAGGACGAGTCCGTAGATGTTGGGCATCTCCCTGCCTATGGTGAGATCGAGCAAGCCGTCGTTCATCTTCGCGTTAGGATTGATCCTGATGTACCGTCCGAAGACAGGCGCGTTGCAGAGGATGGAGATGAGCACCCAGTCGTCGAAGGTCTGCCCTTCGTAGTCGAAGCGCACGCGGTAACGCTTCTTCTCCTCGAAGAAGCATTTCCTCAGCCCGCTGTAGAAGTAGGCGGGTATGCGGAACCTCTTCCACTTGTAAGCACCGTCGGCGATCTCCGAATCCACCCCCAGGCCCCAGGTGACCGCGGCGTAGCGGTCGTCGTAACGGATGAGGTCGATGGTGCGGCAGGAGTCACCCAGGATGGCGCGCAAGGCCTGCTCCTTGTCTTTGCGGTCGTAACCCATGTTGCGGGCGAAATCGTCCGCGGTGCCGGCGGGGAACATGGCCAGCCTCAACTCGGCGGAGGGGACCTTCATGATGCCGTTGATGATCTCGTTGGTGGTGCCGTCACCGGAGACGGAGACGACGACATCGAAATCCTCGGCCCACTTAACCACCATCTCCTCGGCGTGCCCCGCCCGCTCCGTGAAGAGGAACTCGTAATCCACCCCCGCTTTCTTGAGGCGGTTGAGGAGCCAGATCCCCTCCTCCTGCGCTTTGCCGCCGCGCGAAACGGGGTTCACTATGACCAGGTATCTTCTCTCGTCTGCGGCCTTCGGCATCCTCATACCCCCTGCCTGGTGTAACCGGGAGATAATAGTATCACGGTGAAAAATGTCGAGTAAACAGAAATAAGACGAATGTATGCATGAATAGCCTGGAGCTTGCCGAGAGGAGCGAAGCGACGTGGCGATCTTTTCTGAGAAAAAGCCGCGACGGATGCCCGCAAGGCCCGAAGCCCGAGAAACCATATTTTCCAGCTTACGGCTCACGCTAGATCCCTTACGACAGCTCATACGATCAGCCGGCGAGAGCGCGATCAAGGCGGGCACGGGCGCGTATGCGGGCGCCCCGATGGGAATAATATATACGGAGCGAGCAAAGGGTGACGAAGGAGGCGCGATGCAGGTAAAGGAAGCGATGAACCGCAATGCCCCAAAGATCCGCGATAACGCCACCATCAAGGAAGCCGCCGAGAGGATGGCCCTCACCCAGGCCGGGGAACTGGTGGTGGTGGCCGCGGGAGGCCATGTCTCGGGGATGCTGGGGGCCGAGGACCTCCTGCGCTGCCTCATCCCCGAATACGACGAGCTCATGGCCAGGGGCGGCTCCCCCTCCCGGCTTCATCCCCACCGGCGCTCCACCGACCTCCTCCCCCATCTCAAGGTAAAAGAGGTCATGCGCGAGGTGGAGAGGTTCCTCGACCCGGAGCAGTCCCTGGAAAGCGCCTTCGGGCAACTGCTCGAGAGCGGGGGCAAGACCCTTCCGGTGGTCAGCGGGGGCAGGCTGGCGGGGAGCCTCTCCACCGTGGACGTGGCGCGTTCCCTGATGTGGCGCGACCAGGTAGCTCCCGCGCAGTTGCAGCCGCCGGAGGAGCGCAGGAAGGGCGGCAGGTCAAGAGCATCCGGGCCGGGCAGGCGTTGATGCGGGAGTTGCAGCCGCCGGAGGAGCGCAGGAAGGGCGGCAGGGAAAAGAACCCGCCAAAAGCGTCTCACTCCATGGTAACGAGATGGGCGGTGGCAACAGCGGCGGGTGACCGGCCGGATAGGGTCCGGTTTGCTGAGCACTTCACGGAAGCCCGCAACATGGCCCCTCTCCGCTCGCCTTCTTGGTTCTTCCGTATCGAGCCGGGGTGCCGTCAGGCCTGGCGGGTCGCCTGGCGGGTCGAGCCTCGGAATCTGCCCGTAAGGCAGTATCGATACGGGTGCACTTGGGAGATAATCCCACAACAGCCGCGTATAGTCGTTTGCGCCAGGCCGAGGCTCGACCCCTCGGCCTGAGTCTGTAATATAATCCACCTTGACGGGATGACTTGAAAGGACCGCGAGGGAGGGAGCCGCAGTTGAAGATCGCAGTGACCGGCAAGGGGGGAGTGGGCAAGACCACCCTGGCAGGAGGTCTGGCCCGGCTGCTGGCGGACGAGGGTTTCAACGTCATAGCCGTGGACGCCGACCCCGATGCCAACCTGGCCTCCAGCCTCGGCATCTCCGCAGAAGACATGTCCGGCGTAGTGCCCATAGCCGACATGAAGGAGCTGGTGGCGGAGAGAACCGGCTCCAAGCCCGGGACCTTCGGCACCTATTTCAAGATGAATCCCAAGGTGGACGACCTGCCCGAAGCCCTTTCCAAGATCCACGCCGGCGTGCGCCTTCTGGTCATGGGCACGGTGAAGGAGGGCGGGGGCGGCTGCGTCTGCCCCGAGTCGGTGATGCTCAAGGCCCTGCTACAGCACCTCCTGCTCGCACGCGACGACGTGGTCATCTTGGACATGGAGGCCGGCCTCGAGCACCTGGGCCGGGGCACCGCCGGCGCGGTGGACGCCATGATCGTGGTCACCGAGCCGGGGATGCGCAGCGTGCAGACGGCGACCACCATCCGCAAGCTGGCCTCCGACCTCAAGGTGCGGCGCATATTCGTGGTCCTCAACAAGGTGCAGGGTCCGGAGGAGGAGCGGATGGTGAAGGACAGGCTGGACGGGCTGCCCTACCTGGGCTCCATCTCCTACAACCAGAACATCCGCCGCTCCGACCTGGAGGGGACCAGCCCCTACGACGCCGACCCGGACTTCGTGGACGAGGTGCGCGCCATTAAAAACAGCCTTTTCCGGGAACTCGGAAGGGAGGCCTGATGTTCGAGATCACGAAGAAGGTGCAGCTCGCCGAAACCGTCTTCTCGGTGAACGTGGCAGCCCCGGACATCGCCAGGCGGGCCGTCGCCGGCCAGTTCGTCATCCTGCGTCTGGACGAGACGGGGGAAAGATTCCCCCTCACCCTCTGCGACTGGTCTCCCGAGGAGGGGTGGATCCGCCTGGTGCTGCAGGTGGTGGGGCGCTCCACCCGCAAGCTCAGCCTCATGGCCGAGGGCGACGCCATCCTCGACCTCGTCGGCCCGCTGGGCCGTCCGGCGGAGATATGCGAGGGCGGGCACGTGGTCTGCGTGGGGGGCGGCGTGGGCATCGCCGCCATACACCCCATATGCCGCGCGCTGCGCGACGCGGGCAACCGCGTCACCGGCATCATCGGCGCCCGCAGCGCCGACCTGCTCATCCTGGAGGAGGAGATGGCCGCGGTGACGGACGAGCTAATCCTGACCACCGACGACGGCACGAAGGGGATGAAAGGCCGGGTCACCTGGGCCCTGGAAGAAGTACTCAAAAAGGAGCGCGCCGGCCCGGTCATCGCCATCGGCCCGGCGATCATGATGAAGTTCTCCAGCGCGGTGACGCGGGAGTTCGGGGTGCCCACCAGGGTGAGCCTTAACTCCATCATGCTGGACGGCACGGGCATGTGCGGCACCTGCCGCTGCGAGGTGGCGGGAAAGACCCGCTTCGCCTGCGTGGACGGCCCCGAGTTCGACGGGCACGAGGTGGATTGGGACCTGCTCCTCTCGCGCCTCGACCAGTACAAGGAGGAAGAGGCGGTGGCCCGTAGCCTACCCTGAGGCCTCCCTGGATCCAGGTGCAGCCGTACCTCGGTTCGCAGGCATGGCCATGCACCGAGGGTATGGGGCGCCGCGCCGTCAAGGCAGATGACCGACGTGTACTCTGCGAGCACATCGCAGGGGGACGAACTCCTCCGGCGTGGATGGAGTGGTACTCTAATGCGATCGCGCTTTCGAACCGAGGTATGTATATGCGCATCGTCATCGCTCCCGATAAGTTCAAGGGCTCCCTTGCCTCGCGCGAGGCGGCCGGGGCCATGGCGCGGGGGTTCTCCGCGGGCTGGCCCGGCGCCGAGCTCATCACCTGCCCCCTCGCCGACGGCGGCGAGGGCACCCTCGAGGTGCTTGTTCACGCCACCGGCGGCAGGACGGTAGAGCGCGAGGTGACCGGACCCCTGGGCGAGCCGCGCCGGGCGCTCCTGGGCATCCTGGATGACGGGCGGACCGCGGTGGTGGAGATGGCCGCGGCCTCGGGGCTGGTGCTGGTCCCGCCCGACAAGCGCGATCCCCGTTATACGACAACGATCGGCACGGGAGACCTCATCCGCGCCGCCCTGGACATGGGGATGCGGCGCATCATCGTGGGTATCGGTGGCAGCGCCACCAACGACGGCGGCGCAGGCATGGCGTCGGCCCTGGGGGTGCGCTTCCTGGACGACTACGGCGACGTCCTCTCTCCGGGGGCGATCTACCTCAACAACCTGGAGAGCATGGACTTGAGCGGGCTTGATCCCCGCGTGCTCAAGACGGAGATCGTGGTGGCCTCCGACGTCACCAACCCGCTGCTGGGAGATGCCGGGGCCTCGCGCGTCTACGGTCCCCAGAAGGGCGCCAGCGAATACGACGTGGAGCTGCTGGAGAGCGGCCTGGCCAGGCTGGCCGAGGTGGTCTCGTCCACCCTGCTGCCCGGATTGGAGAACAAGCCGGGGGCCGGCGCGGCGGGAGGCCTGGGCTTCGGGCTCATGGCCTTCCTGGGGGCGGAGATAAGGCCCGGAATCGAGGTGGTCGCCGAAGCGGTGGGGTTCGAGGAGAAGCTCTCCGGCTGCGGCCTGGCGGTGACCGGGGAGGGCAGGCTGGACGCCCAGACCGCCTACGGCAAGACGGTGACCGGGGTGGCGCGGTCCGCCAGGCGGCACGGCATCCCCGTCCTGGCCCTGGCGGGAGAGGTTGCGGAGGGCGCCGAGGCCTTGCGCGAGCTGGGGGTCACCGCCATGCTGGGCATCGCCCGCGGCCCCATGGGCCTGGAGGAGAGCATCCGCCGGGCAGGCTCCCTCCTCGAGCGCGCCTCCCGCGAGATAGCCTCGCTCCTGCGGCAACTATGTGAAAAGCCGCAGTAAAAGCGCGCTGGACGAGGTCCGGAGCTCTTACCTTGTTTTCGCCTGTCTCTTGCAAAGAGCCACCCCATAAACGATCATCGTCAAGACAATAACGCGGAGGCTGCCGCACAAACCCCGCGCCAGACATATCGCTCTCCGCATATTCACCGAAACGGCCCGTTATTGACGGTTCGCCCTCCATTACGATGCCTGTTTTGCCGCGATTCCGGGAGAGCGGGATTCGTACGAGGTTTTTGCAACAGGCTCCGTGCCCAAAGAATTAGGGGGCTCCATATTTGCACTGCTGCGTACTGCTGCGTACCTCGACCTTCAGACTAATAGATAGGCGGCCATCATCAGTTCCTGTTGAGTCCTGTGTTATAATTCCCTAATGAGTGAAAAACCTGCATAGGCGGTGTTTTAATCATGTGGCGAATCGGGTTCGCCGTATTTTTTACGCTAAGGGAAGAGGCGGCATGACCTCGCTCGTAGACCTCTATTCCAGGCACATAGACTACCTGCGTCTAGCGGTCACCGACCGCTGCAACCTGAGGTGCGTGTACTGCATGCCCCCCGAGGGAGTGCCCCGCCTGCGGCACTCAGACATCCTCACCTACGAGGAGATCGCGCGTTTTTTGCGCGTGGCCGTGCGGGCGGGGATAAGAAAGGTGCGCCTCACCGGGGGTGAGCCCCTGGTGCGCAAGGACCTCGACCACCTCATCGGCGAGATATCGGCCCAGCGCCCGGATGTGGACATATCCCTCACCACCAACGGCATCCTGCTGGCCGAACAGGCGGAGAAGCTCGCCGCCGCCGGCCTGAGGCGGGTGAACGTGAGCATCGACTCGCTGGACCCCGGCATCTACCGGCGCATCACGCGCACCGGCGAACTCGCGCAAGCCCTCGCCGGGGTGGAGGCGGCGCTCGACGCCGGCCTGGAGCCGGTGAAGATAAACGTGGTGGTGCTCGAGCACCTCTACGACGAGCTCGACGCCTTCGTCGACCTCATCCGCCGCCTGCCGGTGCACGTGAGATTTATTGAGTACATGAGCCCCTGCGGCGTGTTCGACAACTCTTATTACGTCTCCGCCGAGGAGGTGAAGAGCCGCCTCGCCCGGCACGGGGACCTCACGTCGTCAGAGCCGCCGGCGGGTGCCGGCCCCGCGCGCTACTTCAGCCTGCCGGGAGCACACGGCATGATGGGCTTCATATCCCCCGTGAGCTCGCATTTCTGCCCCCAGTGCAACCGCCTGCGCCTCACGGCGGACGGCAAGATGCGGCCCTGCCTCTTCTCGAAGGACGAGGACGACATGCGCGGCATCCTGCGCGCGAGCGAGGACGACGCGCCCGTGCTCGAGGCCATCCGCCTCTCGCTCTCCCGTAAGCCGCGCGACCACGGCGGCTTTTCGGAATCGCCCAACCGGAAGATGTCCCAGATAGGAGGCTGAGGTGAGCGCGGAAAGAAGGCAGCCCGTCGGCAAGAAGCTTACCCACCTGGACGAGAAGGGCAAGGCGGGGATGGTGGACGTATCCTCCAAGCGGGTGACGGCGCGTACCGCTACGGCCAGGGCGAGCATCAGCATGGAGAAAGCGACCCTGGACCTCATCCTGGAGTCGGGGATAGAGAAGGGCGACGTGCTGGGCACGGCGCGACTCGCGGGGATCATGGCCGCCAAGAAGACGAGTGAGCTCATACCAATGTGCCATCCCATCGCCATCACCTCAGTGGAGATGGGCTTCGAGGTGGACAGGAAGAACTCGACCATCACCGCCACCGCCACCGCCAGGACCAGGGACCGCACCGGCGCGGAAATGGAGGCCTTGACCGGGGCGGCGGTGGCGGCGCTCACCATCTACGATATGTGCAAGGCCGTCGACCGCTCCATGACCATCACCTCCGTGCAACTGTTGAAGAAGAGCGGCGGCAGGTCCGGCACGTACACGCGCGAATGAGGATGGCAAATAATGGCTGAGCCCTTGATAATCGCCGTCTGCACCAGCGCCGAGAAGCACGTGCAGAAAGACGCCGTGGAGGAAGCGCTGCTCGTGGAGGAGAGGGGCATCGAGGGGGACGCCCACTCCGGCTTCGGCCACCGCCAGGTGAGCCTCCTCGCCGAGGAGAGCGTGGACAAGATGCGCGCCATGGGCCTGGAGGACCTGCGGCCGGGGGCTTTCGGCGAGAACCTGCTCACCAGGGACATCGACCTGGCGTCCCTGGGTATCGGCGACCTCCTGAGGGTCGGGGGCGAGGTCCTGCTCGAGGTGACCCAGATAGGCAAGGAGTGCGTGGACCGCTGCGCCATCTACTATGCGGCGGGGGATTGCATCATGCCCCGCGAGGGCATCTTCGCCCGCGTTGTCATGGGGGGGACGGTCAAGCCCGGCGACGAGATAAGGGTGGTGGAGCCATGAAAAAGTTCCGGGTGGCCATCCTAACGGTGAGCGACAAGGGCTCGCGGGGGGAGAGGGAGGACCTCTCCGGCCTGGCCGTGGAGCAGGAGGTCCTGCGCATGGGCTGGCTGGTGGTGGCCCGTGACGTCGTCCCCGACGAAGCGGGCGATGTGGAGATGAAACTCAGGTCCTACTGCGACGAGCTCGGTGCGGACCTGGTCCTCACCACGGGAGGCACCGGCTTGAGCCCCCGTGATGTCACCCCCGAGGCAACGTTGCGCGTGATAGACAGGAAGGCACCGGGGTTCGCGGAGGCCATGCGCGCCGCCTCGCAGCGGGTGACCCCTCACGCCATGCTCTCCCGCGCCGTGAGCGGCATACGCGGTTCCACGCTCATAATCAACCTGCCGGGCAGCCCGCGCGGGGCGAAGGAGAACCTGGAGGTCATCCTCCCCGCCCTTCCCCACGGGCTCGAGAAGCTCCGCGGCGACGAAGGCGAGTGCGCCACCCCGTAGTCCCGCCCTGGGGCCAGACCTGGATCGGGATTGAGATGAGAGACTTCACGATGCACCGTTTCCGCGGATGGTTCTTATGCGAGAAGCGTGGGTGAATGTGAAGGTAAGTCAGAAGGGGCAGTATCGATCTTCGATTCATGAATGACTGACCCCAACGGTGTTAAGTATACTTCTCGGAGAAGAACCGACGGGGTATAATAACTCTGTCCTTCGCCCTATACGGAGCATGAGCGAGACGTAGCATAGCCGGAGGTTGCCGTGCTGACCAGAAGATTCATTAAGCTGATAGAGACCCGGGCGGACAAGGTAGCCAAGCTCTGGCTCAAAGAGGTAAAACGGTCCAGACACACTCCCACCTATCACCATTTTCCCGAGGAACTCCTCTTCGAGCGCGCCATGGCGGTCTATGAGAGGTTGGGATACTGGCTCAGCCCGGAGACCAGGCAGGAGGAGATAAGACACTTCTACATGAACCTGGGCCAGCGCCGTTTCCAGGAGGGCTTCCGCCTGGAAGAGGAGCTCATGGCCCTCATCCTTCTCAAGCGCTACCTATGGCTCGAGGTCATATCGGAAGGATTCACGCAGACCAACCTCGAGCTCTACCAGGCCCTGGAGCTCAACAACCAGGTAGTCCTCTACTTCGACCGCGCCATCTACTATGCCACCATGGGCTACATGGAGGCCATGGAGGCGGCCAGGGCGCAGGGCCAGTACTGAACTCTTTCCACCCTCCATGCTCCATGTCGCAGGGCCTCGAGGCTATCGCCGTTTCCGCCTATCGCGCGGCACATCATTGCCACATCGTAACCGCCTCATCTATGCTCGAATGACCGGCGGGCGAGAGGAGAGGTGAATGGAGCTGGTGCTGGCAAGACACGGGGAGACGGAATACAACCGCGCGGACGTGTTCCGCGGCCGCATCAACCTGCCTCTGAACGAACGCGGCATGAACCAAGCGCGGGCGGCGGCGGATTACCTGGCGGAAAAACCGTTCGAGGCTTTCTACTCCAGCCCCCTGAGGCGCTCCATGGAGACGGCCGCGGTAATAGCGGGAAGGCACGGCGGAGAGGCCGGCCCTCTTGAATGTTTTATCGACGTGGATTACGGGCATTGGAGCGGGAGGAGTATCGACGAGATCCGCTCGACCTGGCCTCGTGAGTTCGCCATCTGGGCCGACGATCCCGGGAGAGCCGTTTTCCCCGGCGGTGAAGCCGTACGGGAGGTGAGGGAGCGCTTGTACGAGGGGTTGGAATGGCTGGCGCGGGAGCACGGGGGGACGGTGCTGCTGGTCGGCCATAAACTCATCAACCGCATCGCTCTCTGCCTGGTGCTGGGCCTTCCCATCTCCGGTATCTGGAGGGTGGAACAGTCCAACGGAGCCATGAACTTCATCTCTAGGGGGGAACACGGCTGGGTCATACAGCGGCTGAACGACACCAGCCACCTGCGGGGCATCCAGAGCGACGAGCAACAGACCTGAACGTCTCTTTCCCGAGACATGCCCGCTTCACCGACTCCCCGCTAATCTGGAGAAGCAGGGCGAGGAGATGTCATGCCGGCCACCCGTAGCGGTGGGGTATAATTAACGCATTATGGTAGATGATATGAAGATGCGGAAGACTGCGAGCAGCGTGGATTACACCCTGCGCAAGCGGTCGGTGCTGCGCGATTACCGTTGCGGCCGCCTGTCGGTATACGACGTATGCGACGCGCATCCGGAGATACGGCGTATCGCGGTCAACGTCGGTGAGGATACGCGCAGCATCTGCCCGGTGTGCAAGCGCGAGCGCCTGCGCCTGCTCAACTTCGTATACGGCAAGGACCTCGACCGTGACAACGGACGCGTTTTTCCCGCCCGCGCCGTCTTCAACGGCCTGAGGGAGAAGTACGGGGACTTCACCTGTTACGTCGTGGAGGTATGCATCGGGTGCGGTTGGAATCACCTCGTGCGCAGCATCCGTTTCGAGACCACGGGAGGAAATTGAGGATGTGCGAATCACACGCCTACCTGCTCGAGGGGGACGAGGAAAAGCTGATCATGGAGGACGTGATCAACGTCAGGGAGGAGGGCGGAAAAGTCATCCTCTCCAACATAATCGGCGAGGAGAGCGTCCTGGAGGCCGAGGTGGCCGCCATCACCCTCCTCGAACACAAGGTACTGCTCAAACCGCTCACCTGATCTCCTTCCAGGCCCAGGCCGAGGTGCGACCCCCGGCTCAGGCAGATTCAGAGTTTCGAGACCCCGGTCTGAATAAACCGGCTTGAAATGTCCGGCTACATGATGTTATAAATAAGAAGAGCTGAGGGGTGGCCGGTAAGCATGCACGGTTCTCGGGCCCATATTTCGCAGCAACGAACGTAGCCACCTCCCCGAAACTATCCTCACTAAGTGCACCGTTTCGTAATTACGGTGACGTATCGAGAGCGACGCTGCGCCCCACCCGCAAGGCGCGCGGCTGAGGCGTAATCTGCGAGTACGTCGCAGGGAGCGGAACACAGCGGGTGGGGATGCAGCGGCGATCGAATGCAACCGTAATTATGAAACGGTGCACTAAGGCCGCTGGCACACTTCGCTATCGAAAGAGTACAGGCTGGAGACGCTGCGACGAAGGGGGGAGAGATGCTGTATTCCGCTTTCCGGAGAGCCATTACATTCACCCTGCTGATCCTACTCGCCATCCTGGGAACGGGAGTGACGCCATCGCCCGCGCAGGGTATCACCGCGGCGACGGCCGCAGATGCACCCGAGACCCCGGCCGGTGGCTACGAGGTCCGACGGGTGGACGAGACGTGGGCCATGTGGGACGGCACGAAGCTCCCCGTCTCGGTCTTCTATCCGGCCACGAGCGGCAAGGGTGCATCCTTCCCCCTCATTGTCTTCATCCATCCCTGGGACACCGACAAGCTCGTCTTCGAGAGGCAGGCCCTGGAGTACGCGAGCGAGGGCTACGTGACCGTCACCTTCACGGTGAGAGGCTGGTTCGGCGCGGAAGGCCAGATCGGCTGCATGGACCCGGAGTACGAAGTGCGCGACATCAGGCACATAATCACCCTGGCAAGCGAGGACGGGCGCTTCCCCGTGTCGTGGGACGACAGGGGGCCGGTGGTCGGCGTGACCGGGTATTCCATGGGCGGCTGTCTTGCCTATCTGGTGGCCCCCCGTAAAGATCCCAGGCCGGGCGATCCCGGGGACCCCCGGATACGGGCCGTGGTTCCCATGCACGGAGGCGCCGACCTGGTATTTTCCATCATGCCCAACGGCGCGGCGAAGGCGTTCTGGGGCGTCTTCCTCGTCATCGGGTCGTACGGGGGGAACCTCGCAGGCATGTTCGAGAACATCCTCAATATCATCATGCGCCAGGACATGGGGGGGTGGGAGAAGCTCAACGCCCTCATCGGTACGCTCGGCAAGCTCGGCGGCGTGTCTCCCGCTTTCAGCAACGTGACCCCAGAACTCGTGTGGCTAGTGGGGGCGGCCATGCAGCGGCGGCTGGAAGACGTCGAGGCCGGGAAGAAGTACCTGCAGGCCCGTTCCGCCAGGTACTGGTGTGACGAGGAGTACGACGGCATCGTCGAGCACCCCATGGTCGCCCCCATGCTCATGGTGGCGGGCTGGAACGACGACATCTTCTATGCCAACGAGGGCCTGCGGGTGCTCTCCACCTGCATGCAGGCCCCCGCGCGCATGATCATCACCAACCACGGCCATATCGGGGGGATGGGCAACAACTTCTTCGTCGACCTCCCGGGAGGGCCGGAGTACGACTGGGTGGAGGAACAGGTGCGCATGTGGTTCGATCATTTCCTCAAGGGCGTGGACAACGGAGCCGAAGGCGGGCCGCGGCTCTCCTACTACCGCGACCGGGATCCCGCCAACTACGGCGCGGCCAGCGCCTATCCCCTGCCCGGCACGCGCCTCACCTCCCTTTACCTCGATGCCTCTAACGGAGGAAGGCTTTCCACCCGCAGGCCGCGCGGGAACACCGCCTCACCCAACCTGCTGCTGAACATCGGGGTGACGGGCTCGATATCGCTCCCTTACTACCAGGACGTGACGGAGATGGTCGGCTGGCAAAAATTGGATATCCCCAGCAAGATCAAGCTTCTCGAGATACCGTTAACGGAGCGCAGCTACCTTTCGGATCCCTTGAGCAAGGATATCACCATCATGGGCCCGCCAACCCTCCAGTTGTACTACCAGTGCTCGCAGAACTTCGCCCAGCTCATCCCCAGGATCTACGAGGTCTCGCCGGACGGAAAGGAGACGCTCGTAAGCAGGGGCTGGTACGAGGGTTACAGCGGGACACCCTGGGCCATGAGCAACACCGGTAGCCAACCGGTGGAGATGCAGGCCTGCTACCGCCGTTTCCGGAAAGGATGCCGGATCAAGCTGGAGATAGCCACCGCGGATCTCCTGATGACCTGGCCGGTCTGGGGTTTGAGCTTCATCCTCCTGCACCACCGCGGGGATGCGGCGTCCCGCCTCATCCTGCCGGTCGTCCCCAACAGCAACTGATCATCTCGTGGTGCCCGGACCGCCCGGCTGGAGGTCTCGCCAGCCGGTATATTCCAGCCCGGGGCGAGCCCGGTCAGGGGATTCTCTACGGGATATCACCTTACGTACTCCCCCGTTTCCCGCAGGTTGATATACCTGGATATTCTGCAAGGTTCTTCTGTAAAAAAGCGCGGGTGGCTTCAGGCCGAGGGGTCCGTTCCATGCCTGGCCCCTCGGCCAGAGTTGACCATCCTCATCCTCCATTCGTCCACACTTATTGCAGAGAAACCATATGCCTATCTCATTTTGCCGCCCGGGTGAGTTGGCGCAGCGATGCGGGCTACCCGGCGCTGCCGGGTTCTCCGGGAGCTGCTTTGCGGCGGTGGCGCCGCGCCAGAAGCCAGACAACGACGGCGATCGCGGCCAGTACCACGAAATAGGGAAGGGCGTAGAAGAACCCCACCGCCAGCTTCTTCATCCCCCTGCCGAAGCTCTTGAAGGCATCGCCCACCGTGTTCCAGAACCCCTCCTTGTCCTCGTCGGGAGCGTTCTCGTCCACGGAGAGGGTGAGGGTGGAGAAGCCCACCTGCTGGTCGAGGAAATTCATCCTGCCCTGAACCTGCTCCTTCTCCAACTGGATGGAGTCGAGGTGCTCGCGGATGGTGATCATCTCCTGTATGGTCTGGGCCTTGGATATGAGCGAGAGGTAGAAGGTCTCCTCCGCCTGGAGATGCCTGAGCCGGCTCTCAAGGTCCACGTACTCCGCGCTCACGTCGTTCGTGGACACCTGGGTCGAGACCACCTCACCCAGCTCGGACACGCCGGACACCACTTCGTCGAACTTATCCGAGGGTATGCGCAGGGTGATAGTCGCGTAGGTGAGGCCCTCGTCGTCCCGGCGGGCGCTCTCGCCCTCCACGTAACCTCCCGCCGCGTAGGCGATGGCCACGGCATCCTCCCTTATGTTCGCGTAGTCGCCCTTCGCCACGTCCATCTCCATGAGAGCCGTCTTGATCACCTTTAGTTGGCGTTGGGGCAGGGTGGGCGAGCCCGGAGAGGTAGGGGCCATCCCCGCCTCCCCGCCCATGGAAGAGGTCATGGAGTCGTTCGTTTCCTCAGGAAAAGCCTGCCACTGTTCGGATTTCGGTGCGGCCTTATCGAGATCGACGCCTCTCCTTTCCGATTCATCGCTGACTTCTAACAGATTCGCTTCATCGTCTCCACCACACCCCAGCACCGCGGCCGCCACGGCCACTGTCAGAGTGACCAGCGCCGCCGTAACGCTTATCCACCGCTTCCTTGTCATCTTCTTACCTCCAGTGCGCGTTCCCTCAGCCCATGAAGGTAAGACGCGCGCAGCCATCGACCCGGTTCCGGACTCCTTATCCGAGAGTACGCGTGCCATAGGGTCGGGTGGCGCAAGGGACTCTCTCCCTCTCGCTCCCACAGAACCGTACGTGAGAGCCTCCCCTCATATGGCTCCGGGCTGTTCCGAAAATAGCCTTTGCGGTACCATATCTTGTTTCCCATTCATGGCGCGAAGCTGTTTTCATCCTTTGATGGTGCCGCGACCTTGCGGCATGAGGGACTGGCCGAGAATATATGAACTGGCGCGATTCAAGGCGGGGGTCAACCCGAAACTTGTGGTGAGGAGCGTAGCGACGTACCGTTTTCCACGCTATGCAATGAAATCCCAGCTTACAGTCACCACTTGTGTGATGGTGTGGAAGACGGAGGGCTGACCCCCGGACTGGGGATCAATTCTCTGTCAGCCTGGCTCCTAGCGACCAGCCGCGCCCACCGGGGAGCCGCCGGTGTGAACGTGAACGGGGTCGTATCGATCTTCGGCTCACCACCAATGCCCTGCAGGACGCATCGCGGAAGCGAACCCGGCGCCTCGACCGAGCCGAGCCAGGTCAAGGCCTGGTACGTGCACATCCGGATATGAGGACCCCTGAGTTACCGGGGACCGAAGATCGAAGATACGACCCCGTTCTGTTGCGCTGAGGAAAGAAAGGCGCGTATATTTTCTACAGCCCATATACCGCTTCGAATCGACAGGGGTGGGCAAAGGGATGAGCGCAGAGGAAAAGAAGAAAAGAGCCGGGATACCGCGCGTCGCCATGCCCCAGCAGGACCCCGGGGCACGCATCGGCAATTTCGACGAGGTCGCCCTGGGGCTGGGGGAAGCCGAGGCCGTACGGGAAGCTTCGCGCTGCCTGCAGTGCAAGAAGAAGCCGTGCGTGGCGGGATGCCCGGTGGAGATCGACATCCCCGCCTTCATCGCCTCCATAGAGGAGGGCGATTTCATGGGCGCGGCGTCCAAGCTGAAGGAGCAGAACAACCTGCCGGCCATCTGCGGGCGCGTCTGCCCGCAGGAGACGCAGTGCGAGGAGGTCTGCACCCTGTGCAAGAAGGGCGAACCGGTGGCCATCGGCAGGCTGGAGCGTTTCGCGTCCGATTACGAGGCCGCTCATGGAGAGACGATCATCCCGCCCGGAAGCCCCGCAACGGGCAAGAAGGTGGCGGTCATCGGCGCGGGTCCGGGGGGGCTCACCTGCGCCGGGGACCTGGCCCGCATGGGGCACGAGGTCACCATCTTCGAGGCTCTCAATGCCCCCGGCGGGGTTCTTGCCTACGGCATACCCGAGTTCCGCCTCCCCAAGGCCATCGTCATGCGCGAGGTCGAATACGTGCATCGCCTCGGGGTTGAGATAAGGTTGGACCAGGTCATCGGATGCAGCAACACCCTGCAGGAGCTCTTCGCCGATGGATACGAGGCCGCCTTCATCGCCATCGGGGCCGGGCTGCCCATGTTCATGGACATACCCGGGGAAAACCTCAACGGCGTATACTCGGCGAACGAATACCTCACCCGGTCCAACCTCATGAAGGCCTACCTCTTCCCCGCCTACGACACTCCCATCAAGCGCGGCCGCAGGGTGGCCGTGATCGGGGGCGGCAACGTGGCCCTGGACAGCGCGCGCACCGCCCTCCGCCTGGGGGCGGAGGGGGCGAGCATCGTCTACCGCCGCTCGCGCGCCGAGATGCCCGCGCGCGCGGAGGAGGTGGAGCACGCCGTCGAGGAAGGCGTGGCCTTCAAGTTCCTCACCCTTCCCGTGCGCATCATCGGAGACGAGTGGGTGAGGGGGATGGAATGCCTGGAGATGGAGCTGGGGGAGCCGGATGACAGCGGCAGGCGCCGTCCCGTCCCCATCAAGGGCTCCGAGTTCGAGCTGGAGGTGGACCTGGTGGTGATGGCCATTGGGACCAGGGCAAATCCCCTTCTTCCTTCCACCCTGCCGGAACTGAAGCGGAACAAGTGGGGTTATATCGAGGCGGACCCGGAAACGGGACAGACTTCCATGGAGAACATCTTTGCCGGGGGCGACATAGTCACCGGCTCGGCCACGGTGATCGAGGCTATGGGGGCGGGGAAGAACTCGGCCCGGGCCATCCACAAGCTGCTCACGGGGCAGGAGGCGCCTTTCTGAGATACGCCGACCGCCCGGGACGGAGGAACCCATCCGCGCGCCATCCCGTCATTATCACAAGACGGGCAAGTGAGATCCGTTACAGCATCGGGGTATCCACGCCGCGTAGTGCCGCGGCCGCGATTCGGCAACGGTGACAATCCGGTTGCTGCCCGCCTCCGGTTAGCTGGCCTCGAAACGGTGTTCTATAATATAAAAGCCGGTAACCGTATCAACGCGAGCGAGGTGAGGGAATGGGATTTCTCGACAAGATCAAGGAGCAGGCATCCAGTCTGGGTTCGCAGATCGACCAGGCGCTGGACGGCACCAAGCAGAAGGGCCAGGTAAACGCGATGCGCAAGCAGCGCGGAGAGATGGTGGCCCAATTGGGCGAAGGCCTGTTGGAGCAATTCCGCCAGCAGCAAGTGGACGTGGAACAACTGCGCCCGCAGGTGGAGCAGATCA
>CAZQFX010000003.1:13017-40912 GCA_964592775.1 uncultured Actinomycetota bacterium | reverse complement strand
GGGCGCGGAGGACCGCCTCGAGGTCCGCTCGACCCGCGAGGTCGTCTCCGTCCCCGCGGGGACGTTCCAAGACTGCCTGATGCTCGACGAGAACCCTGACGACGTCGAGGACGGGGACATCATCCTCTTCCACTTCGGCGGCCGCAACACCCTGGAGCTGGTGACAGGCGTGGTGCGGGGTCTGCGCAAACGAGGCTTCACCTTCGTCACCTTGAGCGAACTCTACGGATGGAAAAAACTGGCGAAGGGAGGCGAGTCCGGCCCGGGCATCGCCGAAGCGACCTTGCGCCGCTACTTCGCCGAAGGGACCACCCGGCCGGGGTTCGAGGAATGGCTCCTGGTCTTCAATCCCGGCGGCGAGCCGGCGACCCTGAGGGCGCGTTACTATTCCTCGCACGACGTCGTGGACAGGGAATACTCCATCCCGCCGCGGGAGAGGCTCTCCATCCCCGTGAAGGCGGAGGTGCCCTGGCAGGACGACGTCTCGGTGGTCCTGGAGTCCTCTACGCCGGTGGCCGCGGAGAGGATGCTCTTCTTCAACCGCGGGCCGGGGTATAACGGAGGCTCTCTTTCCCCGGGGGTGAGTGAGCCTTCCCTGGTACGCTATTTCCCGGAAGGGACGGTAAGGGAGGGGTTCGAGGAATACCTGGCCGTCTTCAACCCCTCGGGAACGGTCGAAGCGCGGGTGGAAGTGGGGCTGTACGGGGGGGGGGGTGAAGGAGGAGGTCTTCAACGTCAAGCCGCTTTCCCGCCTGACCGTGCGGGTCAACGACATGGTGGAAGAGGGGGATTATGCCATGGTGGTGAGGTCCAGCGCCGCGGTGGTGGCGGAGAGGTCCCAGTACTTCGTGTACAACGACACCATGACGGGATCGCACTGCTCGCCGGGAATCCCTCAGCCCGGCGGCCGCTGGTTCTTCGCCGAGGGCACCACCCGGGACTCGTTCGAGAGCTACCTCACGGTGTTCAACCCCTGCGCCTATTCCACCTGGCTGGAGGTCCGCATGTACGCCTCCGACGGATCGCTCACCAAGGAACACCTGGGCCTCGGCGCGGGAGAGAGGAAGACCCTTCGCCTGAACTCATATCTGCCCGCGGACGCCGATTACTCCCTGCGCGTCTCCAGCCTCCTGCCCGTGCTGGCGGAACGCGCGGCCTATTTCAACGCGCAGAACGTCACCGGGGGCTACTGCGTCGCGGGGACGCCGCTGCCGCGCGAGCGCTGGCTGTTTCCGGAAGGGTGCACGGGCCAGGGTTTCACCACATGGCTGGCCCTGTTCAACCCGCAGGAAGAGGAGCAGGCCGTTACGGTCGACTATTATTTGGGTGACGGCGAGGTCGCAAGCCGCGAGTACCTCCTTCCTCCCGAGGAGAGGGTCACCATAGACGTGGCCGCCGAAGTGGGGAGCGCCGACGAGGTCTCCATCGAGGTGAGTTCGCGCGCGGGCATCGTGGCCGAGCGCTCCATGTACTTCAGCCGCACCAGCCCGTGAGGAGAGGCACGGCATGGAAGGGCCGGGAGGAAGGGCGGGATGCGAACCCGGCGGTGCCGGGCGCGGGCTTCCTCCATGGATTGCCGGTTGGATTCTGCGGATGCCAGGCGTCAACGGCGCCTTTACCGCCGTAGAAAAACCCTTCTCTTTGGGTATAATGAACTAAACGACGGCGGGAGTTACCAAGGAGGTTGCATCGATGGCTGATGAAAAAGAGGAATTGTTGAACCAGGAGATAGAGGCCTACGAGGACGAGCTCAGGGTGGTAGCGGGCAAGTTGCAGGAGCTCGCCGGGGTCGACTGCTCCTTTGGGGCTTGCGTATTCGATCCGGAGATGGAGGACGTCGAGGCCAAGCTGGCCGAACTGGAGAAGAGGAAGAAAATCCTCACCGAGGTCAAGGACTCCCTCGAGAAGTGCGGGATAGAGTAGAGATAGCGTAGGCCGAATGAACGCTGAAGACGGGCTCCCCCCGGGGGGCCCGTTGCTTATCCGACTTCGAAGAACTTGTCCTCGGGGGCGCCGCAGATGGGGCACTTCTCGGGGATGACGTCGTCGGCCACGTAGCCGCAAACGCCGCAGACGTAATAAGCGGGGACCCTGTCCGCCACCATGTGCCGCAATGCGCCCTCGTAGAGCCTGGCGTGCCTCTCTTCCACGTCGCGGGCGAAGGCGAACATCGTGGCCGCCGCCTTGTCTTCCTCCGCCTCCGCGTCGGCGATGAACGCGTCGTACCCCACCTCCGCGATCTTCTGCTCCTTGGCCAGCGCTTCCTCCAGGTTGGTCTCCGTGTCCTTTATCTCGCGCAACAGGCGCAGGTTGTTGAAGGCGTGTATGCTCTCCGATTCCGCCACGGCGCGGAAGAGCTTCGCCACGCCATCGTACTCCTCTTCCTCCGCCTTGGCCGCGAAGGCCTTGAGCCTCACCACCGCCTTCGACTCTCCGGTGTAGGCGTCGTAAAGGTTCTTCCGGGTCTTGTCGCCCATCGCTCCCCCTTTCAACCCTTCTTCTTCACGAAAACATGGAACTCGCCGTCCTCCTCCTCTATGCCCAGGCACTCGTTGCCCGTCTTGGAGCACCAGGCCGGCATGTCGCTCTTTATCCCCTTGTCGTCGGCGATGACCTCCAGGACCTCGCCGTCCGCGAGCCCCTCGATCTCCCGGGCGGTCTTCACGATGGGCATGGGGCAGTAGAGGCCCACGCAGTCCAGCGTCTTGTCTGCTTTCAAAGCCGCACCTCCTCTCTATCTCCGCGGCATGGCCCCGCAGGCCGGGCTCGGTCTCTCCGGCCCCGCCTTACCATCACGGGATTCGACGCCATACGCCGAACGACCTTGCCTCCGGGGCTTAGTACTTAGATGAACAGGTTGATCGTGGACCCCGAGGCCTTCTCCACGTAGGTGGCGGCTCCCACGAACTCGTCCACCTCGGGGATGAAGTCGCCCTCGCCCAATCCCATGAGGGCCATGGAGGTGGTGCAGGCTAGAAAGCGTACCCCCAACTCCTTGGCCATGGGCATCATCTCCTCCAGTGAGGGCATGTGATACTCCTTCATGAGCATCTTCATGGCCGCCTTGCCGCCCCCCAGCATGTTGAGGCGGGAGAGCTTGAGGCGCCTCGCCCCGCCCTTGTTCATCACGCCCATCATCTTCTGCAGCGCTTTCCTCTCGCCGGCCCCGGTTTTCTCCCTGCTGACCACGTTCAAGCCCCAGAAGGTGAAGAACATGGTCACCTCCATGCCCATGGAAGCCGCCGTGGTGGCGATGTTGAAAGCCGCCAGGGCGCGGTCCAGTTCCCCGCTGAAGACGACTATCGTCGCCTTTTCCGTCTCCTCCTTCATATCCTTACCTCCTTTGATGGGGTCTCGAATATCGAGAAACTATCCATTATATGGCAGGACGCTCGATATCCGCGATCCGCCCCGGTAACAGGACTGGCGGCCAACCGCACGTCAGCCGCGGGAGGCCTTCCCGCGTTGGCGATCCGCCTTCCTCTTAGCGGGTCGAACCCCGCACGTCCGGCGGACTAGAACCTCTCCCCGCATTCGGGGCATTCCTCCGCCCCTTCCCTCGCCTTCCCGCCGCAGCTCTCGCAGGTGACGATGGTGATGCTGCAGGGCCGGCAGAAGGGGGGCAGCTCCTCCACGACCAGTATCTCCGCGTCGCAGTAGGGGCACTTGCAGATGGTCTTCCTCTCCGTAGCCCTCTCCTCCATCTCAGTTCTTTCCTTTCTTGCTCTTATAATCCTCGATGGCCAGGCGCAGGGCATCGGCCCCGAGGTTGGAGCAGTGCATCTTCTGCTTGGGAAGCCCGCCCAACTCCTCGGCCACGTCATCGCGGCTTATGCGCAAGGCCTCGTCCACGGTCTTGCCCTTGGCCATCTCGCTCACCATGCTGGAGACGGCGATGGCCGCGCCGCAGCCGAAGGTCTTGAACTTCACGTCCTCCAGGCGCTCGTCCTCGCCGACCTTGATATAGAAGGTCATCATATCCCCGCATACGGGGTTGCCCACCTCTCCCACGCCGTCGGCGCCCTCTATCTCGCCCACGTTGCGCGGGTTGGTGAAGTGCTCCATCACCACGTCGCTGTATTGCGCCATGATACCTACCCCCTTTCCTTCAGGAACTTGGCGTAAAGAGGCGACATCTGCCTCAATCTCTCCACGATGGGAGGGAATACCTCCAGCACGTAGTCCACGTCCTCTCGCGTGTTCTGGAGGCCGAAACTGAAAAGGATGGAACCCTGGGCCCTCTCCGCCGGTATCCCGCACGCGGCGAGGACGTGCGAACCCTTGAGGGCGCGGGAGGTACATGCGGACCCGCTGGAGACCGCCACTCCCCGCTGGTCCAGGAAGAGGAGCATGCCCTCGCCCTCGATGAACTCCACCGCGAAGCTGGCGTTCCACGGCAGGCGCCGCTCCGGATGGCCGGTGAGGTAGAGGTGCTCGACATTCCGCGGCAGGCTCGCGATAAGGGCGTCCCGCAGGCTCGAGAGGCGGGCGTTCCTCTCCGCCATGTCCCGCGCGGCGAGCTCGGCAGCCCTGCCCATCCCCACGATGCCGGCCACGTTCTCCGTGCCCCCGCGGCGGCCCCCCTCCTGTACTCCGCCGTCCAGCATGGGGATGATCCGCAGGCCCCTCTTGAGCCAGAGGGCGCCCGTGCCCTGCGGCCCGTAGATGAGGTCGGACGAGAGGGAAAGGGCGGAGACGCCCAGGTCTCCCACGTCCAACGGCAGGGACGAGGCGGCGGCCACCGCGTCGGTATGGAAGGGCACCTCCTTGTCGGCCGCGATACGCGCGGCCTCCTTTATGGGCTGGATGGTGCCCACCTCGCCGTTGGCGGCCATGATCGAGACCAGGACGGTATCATCGCCGATCGCCGCGGCCAGCTCGTCCAGGTCGATCGTACCGTGTTCGTCCACGGAGACCAGCGTGAGCTCGTATCCCTGTTTCTCCAGGGAGCGCGCGGCGTGCAGCACCGAGAAATGCTCCACGGCGGAGAGCACGACGTGCCTGCCCTTGCGCCGGGAGCCGGCGGTTATCCCCTTTACCGCCAGGTTGTTCGCCTCGGTGCCGTTGGAGGTGAAGATGATCTCCTCCGGGCTTGCTGCGATGAGGGCGGCGACCCTCTCGCGCGCCCCTTCCACGGCTTCTCTCGTGGCGTCGCCCCGGCCGTGCAGGGAGGAGGGGTTGCCGTAACTCTCTCCGAGATAAGGGATCATGGCCTCCCTTACTTCGGGCAGGATCGGCGTCGCGGCGTAATTGTCCAGGTAGGCCTCTTTCATCGTCTTCCCCCTTTTATCAGCTCCCCGCTTACCCCGAGGTGCCGGGCCAGGGCCTCCAGTTCCGTGGTGCGCAGTTCACAGGCCTGCATGGTGCATACCTCGAAGACCGCTTCCCCTACTATTCTTCCCACTTTTTCCGAAACCATGGGTACGATCCTGGGCCGGGGGGAGAGGACGGCCGCCCTCAGGAAAGCCCCCGCGGCACCCCCTTCGCCCCCCGAGATCCTGACCAGCGACGGTCCCCGCAGGTAGAGGTTGACCGCCGCGGCGAAGGGCGCGGCCATAATGCCGTATGCCGCCGCCATCCCCGAGGACGCCCGCAGGACATCGCCGGCGCGAGCGCGCCAGTCCTCTTCGCCGCCGAAGGCGCGGTAGAGCAGCATGGCCTCGGCCGCGCGCGACTGGCTCCCCAGGTCCGCGTGTTCCGGCCGCAGGCCGGCGAGGGCGTTTCCCGGCGAGGTGTCGAGGAAAAGGGAGTTCTCCCCGTCCCAGTGCCCCTCGAGCAGCAGGCGCAGCAGGGTCCCGGCCCGCTCCAGGTACCGCCGCTCCCCGGTATACCCGAATGCCTTCAGGAAGGCGGCGGCCGCTTCGACATTGTCGTCCAGGAGCCCCCAGCGGTGGGGCCGGCCGTCGTTGTAATGCGCCATCCCTTCACCCGGCCGGTAGAACGCGGACCACAGAAGATCCAGGGCCGCCAGCGCCACGGCGACGTGGTCTTCGCGTTCCAGGGCCGTGCCCTCCGCCAGGAGGCTGGCCGCGGCCCGCGCGGCGGCATCCGTATAGACCGTCCTGTCAACGGGAGGGGGAGATACCCGTCCCCTGTCCTTTGCCCCGAGCAGGTAGTATTCCTCGTCCGCGTCCTGGCTCCCGTAGAGCCTGGCTTCGCCGTCGCTCAAGGCGCGCAGGATGTAATCCGCGGTCTCGCCGGCCGTGCGGCGGAAGATCTCCGCGCCGGTCAGGTTGAAGGCCTTGAGCAGCACGTCTATCAGCGCCGCGTTGTCGGAGAGCATCTTCTCGTAGTGGGGTATCGACCAGTCCCTGGTGGTGGAGTAACGGAAGAAGCCGCCCTCCACCTTATCGAGGAGGTTCCCCCGCATCATCGCCTCGAGGGTGCCGCGGGCGAAGGCGAGGTATTCGGCATTCCCCTCGTCGGCGTACAGCTCCAGGGCGAGGGCGATGGACTCCGCCTGCGGGAATTTCGGCTCTCTTCCCAGTCCCCCGTGGGCGCGGTCCCATGCCCGCAGGATCAGTGCGCCGGTTTCCTCGACCATCCCCAACTCCAGCTCCCCCTCCCTTGTGGTGGGGAGTAGCCGCTCCGCCTCCCGGCCGGATGTATCGATCTCGTGCTCGGAATACAACTGCGCGATCCTCTCCAGGGCCACGCGCATGTTCTCGGGAGGTATGTACGTCGCCCCGGCCAGGAGAGTCCCCCGCGCGTCGAGGAATGCGGTTGTCGGCCATCCGCCCTGGTTGTAGCGGCGGTTGATGTCCGGGTTGCGGTCGCTGTCCACGCGGACCGCGACGAACCTCCTGTTGATGAGGCCGATGACCGCGCGGTCCGAGTAGGAGGTCTCGTCCATGACGTGGCACCAGTGGCACCACACCGCGGAGATGGAGAGGAGCACCGGCTTGCCTTCCTTTTGCGCTCTCCGAAAGGCCTCCTCCCCCCAGGGCAGCCAGTCTATCTCATGGGCGCGGTTGGTTCGCGGGCTGAAGCGGTTATCTCCAGCCGCCGACCCTTCCGCATATTCCTCCGTTCTCTCCTCCTCCATATCGATCCACCCTTTTCCTTCTCGGAGATCGGAAATATCCAACACGGATCTGATTCCCCGCGCGCAAGGCCTCTCGTCTACATCAACCCCTTCAAGGTCTTATGCCTCCACCCCACGCCATATCCGCCTTCGCGGACCCTTCTCGGAGATCGAAGGCCCCGCACCGGCCAATTACAAAGGGGCGGGAACTCCGCCCCTCTCGTTTCGCCTGCCCGTTCTCTATGCCGCGCTACGCGCGTACCTACGCCTTCTTGTCCCTTCTTGTCTGTGCGGTTATCCCGCTTCCCTTATGCATCTGCTTCTCCATGGTAACGCATGGGTACTTGGAATCGGCGCAATGAGGGCAGCGGAGCCCTCCCTTGTCCTTGCCATCCTTCTTACCCATCCCTACCTCCTGTTTCATGTCTACTCCGACCCTCCTGCCCACAGCATAGCCACCCGCATGGACTCGAGCCATGATATGCATCACGAGTTCTTCCCGGGAAGCGGCTCCGGATAACCATACCCGGTCTGATATTCAGGCCGACATGATGTTCGCTCTGCCCCCGAACATGATGCGCATCATGGGATGGCGGGCCGTGAGGGGGGCGGGGGGATCAGAAACCATCGAAGTAAGCGGCAAGGGCATCCTTGTCCTTCACGACCAGGAACTTCCCCTCCGCGGTGATGATGCCCTCTTTCTTGAGGCGGCTCATGATACGCGACACCGTCTCCTCGGTGGAGCCCACCAGCCCGGCGATGTCGCGGTTGGTGAGGGGGGTGTCGATGACCAGGCCGCACTTGCCGCTTATCCCGATCTCGCCCGCCATCTTCATCAGGATGCACGCGATGCGTTTCTCCACCTTCTCCCCCGCGATGCAGCGCTCCTTGTTGTAGGCCTGGTCGAGCTTGCGTACGATCAGCCTGATGAGATAGAGGGCGAACAGAGGGTCCTTCGAGGCCAGCCACTGCAGGTCGTCCCAGCTCACCCTCCATGCCAGCGCATCCTCGCGGGCTACGGCGGAATAGGAATATACGCCCTCCTCGTAAAGGGCGCCCTCGCCGAAGACGTCGCCGGGGTAGTGGAAGCCGAGGATGTAGAGCTTGCCGTCGCCGTGGACGATATTGGACTCCACCGTTCCGTCTTCGACCAGGTAGAGATGGGTGGCTTCGTCCTGGTCGATGAAGATATACTGCTCCCGGCCGTAGCTCTCCGGCTTGAACAGCTCCCGGGCCTGCGCGCGCAGCCCATCCTCGAGGTGATTCAGGAATTCACTGAGCTTCATGTCTTCCAAGGTTTACCTCCCGCAGGATATTGTGCCCGTTGGGACGTGCGATAAAACATGTCGGCGCAGGTAGATTATAACAAGCGGGAAGTTAAACAAAAAGCACGCCGAGCCTCAAGGCCCGTCACCCGGAGGCGCCTCCACGTTAACGCCCTTGATGAGGCCTATACGCGTCGGCACGCCGGCGATCCCGCCTTCCCGGTCCATCACCACCAGGTAGCGGGTCTGGTCGGAGAATATCTTCAAGATGGCGTTCTGAATCGTCTCCCCGCGTTCGATGCCCGGGGGAGGAGCATATGGGGGGTTCAGTCACGCATGCCGCGACACCACCGATGGCATAAATACCGGCCGGCCGTTCGCTGTCCCAACTACGCGCATTATCGGATATAATGGCACAAACCAATACATCGGACCCGAACCGGATGTATTAGAGGAAAAGGCGGAACGATGAGCGATAACGGCTTCGAGCGCAATTTCGACAAGCTCTTCAATCCAAGGTCGGTGGCGGTGGTTGGGGCGTCGAACATGCTCGGCAAATGGGGCTTCAACATGCCCATGAACATGATCGGCGGCGGGTACACCGGCGACCTCTTCATGGTCAATCCCCGCGAGCGGAGGGTGCTCGGCTTTCCCGCCTATCCCTCTCTCAAGGACATAGATAAGGATATCGACCTCGTGGTCGTAGCCATCCCCGCCAGGTTCGTGGCCGACGTTCTAGCGAAGGCGGCCGAAAAGGGTGTCCGCAACGCCGTGGTCGTCTCCTCCAACTTCGGCGAGACAGGAGAGGAAGGGGCCCGGCTGGAGCGACACGTCGCCGACGTCGCCAACGCGGCGGGGATAACCATCGTCGGCCCCAACACCATGGGCATCTACAGCAGGACCAGCAACCTGTGCTGCCTGGGGGCGCCGGTTTTTCCGCTCAAGGGAGGGGTCGGCTTCATCTCCCAGAGCGGCAACCTGGGCGTGCAGCTCATGACCTGGGGATACCGCAAGGGCGTGGGCTTCAGCCGCTTCGTGGGAAGCGGCAACTCCGCCAATACCGACATCAGCGACTGGATGCGGTACCTGGGGGACGACCCCGAGACCCACACCATCATCCTCTATATCGAGGGCATCAAGGACGGGAGGAGGTTCCTCGAGGTCGCGCGGCGCATCACGCCCCGCAAGCCGGTTATCGCTCTTAAAGCGGGCAAGGGCCGGCAGGGGGAGCGGGCGGTGCTCTCCCACTCCGGCTCGCTCGCCGGACCCTTCGAGCTCTTCCGCGGGGCCATGGAGCAGGCGGGGGTCATCGAGGCCGAGACCACCGAGGAGCTGGTGGACCTGGCGGCGGCATTCTCGACCCTGCCCGTGCCCGCGGGACCCAGGGTGGGCGTGATGACCCTGGGTGGGGGATGGGGCGTCACCGCGGCCGATGCCTTCGACCGCGAGGGCCTGGAGCTGGCCGTTCTCCCTAACTCGCTCATCGAGGAGCTGGACGGGTTCCTGCCCTCCTTCTGGAGCCGGCGCAACCCCGTGGACATCGTGGGCAACGCGCAGAGGGGCAACCACTACCGCGTCATCGATGCCCTGGCCGCCTGCGACGAGGTGGACATGATCATCACCATGGGCACGCTGCTCGGGCGCGACTTCTGGCTGGACAACATGCTGAAGACCGCGGTGCGCCCTTTCCTCGGCATGCTGCGCCACCGTCTGGCCATGCTGCCCAGATTCCAGCTCTCCATCTGGAAGGGGTTCCGCGATTCCCTCAAGCGCAGCGGCGAGCGCAACCCCGAGGGGTCGGGCGGCATCAATCCCAGCGAGGCCTGGCAGTGGACGGACACCGCCACCGTGCGCCGCATCAAACGCCTCATGCGGGAAGAGGAAAAGCCCATCATCGCGGTGGCGGTGAACGAGGGCGAGAGCTCCGCCTCCTACCGCATGCGCAACTCCGGGGTGTTCACCGCCACCACCCCCGAGAGGGCGGTGCGCGTGGCCGGCAAGCTGGCCCGCTATTCGCGCTTCCTCTCCAATACCACCTGACGTACGCATGATGCGGGCGGGACCGTATTCCATCCCGTGCGGGCCTCGTTTATGACTATCCACTCTGGAGCCGGCGCAATCCAGCGGACATCGCGGGCAACATGCAGAGGGGCAACCACCGCCGGGTCATCGACGCCCCGGCCATCTGCGACAGGGTGGAGTGGACGGCCCTCCCCTCTTGTCTGCACCATCCCCAGGTGCTACTCTATGCATGACTTCACGGCCTTACAAGGGGGAACGCACCTGCACGAACCGCATCAGCCACCGCGGTTGCACCGGGCTCTTGCGGGCGGCTGATCTCAAGCAGAAGTCGGGACGGCTGATCCGGATCGCGGGAAGGGAGAAGGTTGGCCATGCCGGAGATCGGGTTTGCTCCAGGTGCGGACTCGGATGCCCTTGCCGTCATGCTCGCGGACATCCTCGAGCGGAACCTCGAGGAACACCCTCAACGCACCAGGGATTTCGATGCTTTGGACATCGCAGTGGAGATCGACGTGAAGGGCGCCGACGTACGGTCGACCCTCGAGTTCCGGGGCGGAGAGCTCGTCTTCCACAGTGGGATAGCTGCCAGCCCGGGGCTTGTCGTCTCCGCCGATATGGATACTTTGATGGAGGTCACCAACCTGAAGATCAGACTCGGCCTGCCCAACCCATGCGACGAAACCGGCATCGCGGTGGTTAAGAAGCTCTTGCGGGGAGAACTGAAGATAAAGGGGCTTCTCGCCCACCCCATGGCGTTGCTCAGATTGATCAGAGTGATATCGGTGGCTTGAGCGCCCCGAACTCCGACGCCGCGTAGATAAAAAACCGGTTATCGCGGGTTCCCACGCCCGTCGATGTTGTACTTGGTCATCTTCCTGTACAGGGTGGAGCGGCTGATCCCCAGTTCGGCAGCGGCTTTGGACATGTTGTACTTGTTGCTTCTGATAACCTCGGCGATGCACGAAGCCTCCGCCTGCCCCAGCTTGCGCCCGTTGTGGTCGGGCATGACAAGCGCATCGGTTTCGCCGTCGCTCATCGTGGAGGACGCCATGGCTGCCTGCCTGGTCTCGTTCTGCACGCCGCCTACCGCAAGGATGCGCTCCGCCCAGTTGGACAGCTCTCGCACGTTGCCCGGCCAATCATAGGCCTGCAGCGTTTCCAGGTTCTCGGGCTGCAGGTATCTTCTAGCCTCTTCGGGAGATTTCGAGTATTTGGCAATGAAACGGCTGGCCAGCAGCGGTATATCACCACGCCTTTCCCGCAACGGGGGGATGTTGATGTTCACGACATTGATGCGGAAGAAGAGATCGCTGCGGAAGCTATCCTCGCGCACTTTCTGTTGCAGGTCCTTGCAAGATGCCGCCACGATGCGCACGTCGACCGGGATGAAGCTCATGCCCCCTAGGCGGAGGACTCGCTTCTCCTCCAGGACCCGCAGCAGCTTGGCCTGCAGGTCGAGGGGCATGGAGTCTATCTCATCAAGGAAGATGGTGCCCTGGTCGGCGAGCTCGAACTTGCCCGGATTGCCGCCCTTCTTCGCTCCCGTGAAGGCTCCCTCCTCGTAGCCGAAGAGCTCGCTCTCCAGGAGGTCGCGGGGGATGGCCGCGCAGTTGATGGGTATGAAGGGCCCACCGGAACGATCGGAGAAGTTGTGCACGGCCTGGGCGAACATCTCCTTGCCCGTTCCGCTCTCACCGGTCAGGACGATCGGGCAGTCCGCCTTGGCGGCCAGCTGCGCGTTCTTGACGCAGAACCGGAACTCGACATCCTGTCCTATCAGATCGTCGAAGGTATAGATGGCATGGGCCCCGTACATGCGGTGGGCCAGTTTCCTAGCCCGGCCCATCTCCCGTAGGACCAGCAACACCCCGATGCACTCCCGGTCCTTGTCCATCACCGGTTCCGCGTCGACGATGAACCTCTGTTCCTCCCCCGCGGGATCTCTGAATATCAGCTCCTGCCCGTAAAAGCCCTCGCGTCCCATCAGTGCCTTCCTGACCCGCTTGTAATCGCGGCCATCCTTGAAGGCGTTCCGGATGTCGGCGCCGGGTGCCAGGCCCGGCCCGATCATCTTCTTGGCCGGGGGATTCGCGTCGATGACCTCCAGGTCGTGATCCAGGAGGATCAGGCCGTCGGATATGGAGCGTATCGCCGAATGCAGGAACTTGTTGGCGGTGTCGAGCTGGGTGGAGATGGACCGCAGCTTCAAGGCGGTCTCGATGGCCCGCGAGGCGGCGATGGCCATGCCGTAGGTATGCAGGTGCGCTCCGGCCTCCTCGTACAGGGCGGTGATGTTCAGGACCCCGGTGAGGGTGCCGTCGGGTCCCGTGATGGGGGCGGCGGCGCAGGTGCACCCCTTGCATATCTCGAGCCAGTGTTCCTCGGCCACCACCTGTTGGGGCTCCCCGGTCACCAGGGTGATAGAGGGGGCGGTGGTGCCGATGGTCTCCTCGGTCCAGAACTGCCCGGGCAACAGGCCTCCCCACGTGCACAGGTCGGTTATATAGCCTTCTCCCATGATCTCCAGGACGAAGCCGCCCCCGTCCATCAGGGCGATCATGAGGTCGACTTCCTTCAGCGAATCATAAAGGCTTACCAGGAAAGGACGCGCGATATCATGGAATACCGCGCTTTCCGCCATGCGGCGGCGCACCTCCTCTTCCGCAACTGCCCTCGCGATGCTGCGCGTAAACGGGTCCAGCCCCAGGTCGGCGCACCGCTCCCACGAAGCGGCGATGACCGGCCTTACTTCATCCTTGTCCAGTTCCCCCGTCTCCGCATACTTCCTCCAGGCGGCCTGCACTTTTTCCAGGTATTCTTCGGACGGAGCGGAAATGGTCTCTCCCACGTAGGTTTTCACGCCCTCACCTCCAACTTACGGCTTTCGCCTCCACCCCCCACCCTGTCAGAAGCCCCTCAACTGGTTGCGATATTTATTGACGGTCCGCCTTGCCAGGTGGATGCCCCGCTGCTCGAGGAGCTTCGCCATCTCCGCATCGGTGATCACCCTGCCACCTGCCTCGCGGTCGAGCCGCTCGATCAACTGGCAGACGAAATCCCTCGAGATGCCGGCGCGGTCCTCGCTCGGCAAGCCTCGCGAAAGGAGTTTCTTCAGCGGATAGGTGCCGCGGGGACAGGCGATATACCTGTCCTTCAGGGCACGGCTCACCGTGCTCAAGGGAATATCGAGCCCCTCCGCCAACTGGGATTCCGTCAAGGGCTCGAGATAATCGTTCCTGCCCAGCAACCACTCCTTCTGTACTTCCACGAGGGCGGCCACGACCCGGTGCAAGACACGCCCCCTTTTCATGGCGACTTCCCGCAGCTCCTTCGCCTCGAGCTCGAGCGATCTTGCCTTGGCGTCCCATTCCGATCCCTGGTCCCGGCCTTGAGGCGCCCGCTGTGCGGCACCGCATTCGGCCGTGGTCGCGATATGCTGGATGTCGACCCTCGGCTCGCGTATCTCCAGCACGCAGCCGCCGTCTCTCTGGCAACGGATCCAGAAGTCGGGTGACAGCCGGGCCAGCCCGGGCGGGCTCGATGGCTGAAAGTCCATGCCCCAGGTCGGATAAGGCCGCAGACCCTTCAGTGCCTGTACCATGATGCGGGCTTGCCTCTCGCCGATGCCCAGCTCGCGACGGATCCTGGACAGGTTGCCCCTCGCGACCTCGCGCAGAAGCTCGTGGGTCAACCGGTGCATGGCGGGCGTATCCCATTGCGACCCACGGCATTGCCACCATAGGAAATCGGACAGGTCGCGCGAGCCGAAACCACCGGGCTGGATCGACTTGATGGCCTCAACCGTCCGGTTTATCTCCTCCAGGGAAAGCCCGCTGGCGGAAGCGATCACCTCCGCATCCTCACCCAGGAATCCCCGGTCGTCGATATAGGGGATGACGGCTTCAACGGCTCCCTCCGGGGGCGGTTCGTGCGCGTTATGCGCGGACAGCTCCAGGTGAAGCCGCAGCGATTCCGTGAAGTCATCGGGGATGCTGCACCTCTCGATCTCGTCGCGGCTGCGATCCCAGGAGACCAGGTCGCCGCCGGCGGGATCCCGATTCCTCCCGGCCCCGTCTTCCACGGGGGGCAGGAGCCCCGCATCCAGGCTATAATCCTGCCGCCCGGGCTGGACCTCCAGGCAGGGATTGGTCTCGGCCACCTGCTCCAGGAAGCGCAGGAAATCATCGCAGGGCATCTCCAGCAGCTGCGCGAACTGGGCATGATAGAGGGATGGAGCGCCCCTCACGGAGACGCCGGGCGTCAGATTCATCTTCGCGCGCATCGCGACAGCCTGTCCCCTTTCCCCCACTCAAGGGTGAAGCGACCTGCCCGCGGCGTTGCATCCCTGAGGACCGCCGTTTCCCGGTCTGCGATGTTTTCAGGATAGCGTGGCTGGAATATCGGCGGTTCTCAACCATTCCGCGACAGCCTGTCCCACGGTCTCCCCTCCATTGTATGACAGATTGTTTCATAAAGGTACAACGATCGCCTCGAGGGCGATCCCGGCGGAACGGGTTTTCGTGCGTTACCCACCCTCCGAGCTCCGTTTCCGACTTCATCTCGAATCCCCGTCGCTCTGGGCCCGCGATCTGGCACGCTATTTGCAGCTACCGGGGTATAAGGCTGACTCAGCGAAGCAAGGGACTTCTCGCGACTCTACGATGCCATGGATCCCGCGCGGATCGGCGGTGGGGGAGGGGATACATGAGGGAGCCAGGGTGATAAGCGGAAAGAACATCCAGGGGCGTGCCCCGGGGGGACCGGAAAGAGAAGGAGGGGAATCATGCCGACGATCGACAGTTTTATCAGGCCCAAGGAATGGTGCTCGGATTTCTTGAGCGACATAGGAAGGGTCGTAAGGGAGTGGACCGAGGACAAGCTGATGCCGGTGCGGCGCGAGATCGATGAAGACTGGCGGCATCATGAGCTGGTCAAGCCGCTCATGAAGGAGGTGCTCGTAGACCTGGGCATAAACTCGGCCTTCTTCCCCGGCGAGGTGGGCGGCACGGAGATGCCGGAGGTGATGGCCATGATCTCGATGGTCATCGAGGAACTGGCCAGGGCGGACTCCGGCTTCTCGGTCGCGGTCGCCTGTTCGGTCTGGCCGCTAATCCCCATCCTGGTGAAACCCCACCAGAACATGGAGCTCTGCGCGGAATTCGCTCCGCATTTCTGCGGCGACGAACTCTATGTCGGCTGCCATGCCATGACCGAGCCGGCCAGCGGAGCCGATGTCGAGAACATGGGCGTGATGAAGGGCAAGACCATCATGACCACCGCCACGCTCGATGGAGACGAATGGGTCGTGAACGGCCACAAGATATGGCCCACCAACTCCGGGGAGATAGCCGATCTCTTCGGTGTCGTCTGCACCACCAAGCTCGGCTCCACCGATCCCAAGGACTTCGCCTATATCTTCGTGCCCGCAGATGCCGAGGGCGTCTCGGTGGGGAATCCATACCAGAAAGCCGGCATGGCGGCGGACATGAACACCGACATCTGGTTCGATCACGTGCGGGTGCCGAAGCGTTACCGCGCCCATCCCCCCGGGGACGACCTGGAGTACTGGAGGTCATGCATCAGCACCGGCAACATAGGTTCCGCCGCCATGTGCGTCGGGATCATGAAGAACGTCTACGAGATCATCAAGAAGTGGACGGACGAACGCGTGATCGCCGGCAAGAAGCTGAAGGAACACAGCATCTGCGCGGAGATGCTGTCCGAGGTCGCGGTGCTGACCGAGTCCACCTCCGCCTGGATGTGGAGCTACATCCGCGAGCACGACTACGCGGACATCTACGGCGTGGACCCGTGGAGCGAGCAGTTCTGCCTGAAGACGAGGGGCCTCGCGATCTTCGCCAACAACGCGGTGGAGCGCGCCTGCTCGCGCGCCATGGACTTCATGGGTTCATACGGCTACTCCAGGGAGTTCGACATCGAGAAGCACTGGAGGGATCAGAAGGTCATCGGCCTGTGGATGGGCGGAAAAGCCCTGAAGATATTGGAGAACGCTCGTTACTGGTACGACCTGGAGACCCTGTAGGAAGAGCTGAAGGAGGGAATTGAAATGGCGGTTCTTTATCCATCCCAGGAGTGGTGTGATGCCTGGAAGGAGGCCATCGACAACAGCGAACGGGTCGCGGAGACCGGCAAGAGCTGGGGGGTAGGCTGGAACGGGAGCTGGGTTTTCGAGCTCACGCCGGGGTCGGGGCTGGAGGAGACGGTCTATGTGTACCTGGATCCCGAATCCGGCACCGGGAAGTGCAAGGATTCGCGCATACTCAAGGACTCCTCGGAGGTTGATTACGGCTTCCTCTGCACCGGAGAGTACGGCGAGTTCAAGTTCGTGGTGAAGGGCGAAAAGGACTTCATCGAAGGCGTGGTCAAGGGCATCTTCAAAGTAAAAGGCGACATGAGCAAGATCATGCGCAACGCCAAGTTCATCCGGGCGGTGGCGGACTCCATCAGCAGCTTCGAGGCCAGCTACCTGGGCGAGTGATCAACAGCAGCCACAGGCGATACGCCTTGATCGGAGCGGCATAGGCAAAGCCATCCGCATCGAGCGCTCCGGTCTGGACGAAACCAAGAGAACTCGGCGAGGGAGTGATCAGAGGGAGTGATAATGATGTATGGATTCATCGGGAAGGTGCTGCGGGTCGACCTGTCCAGCGGGACGATGTCCGAGGAAGCGATCCCCGAGGAGGATGCGCGCCTGTACCTGGGCGGAAGCGGCCTGGCCACGAAATACCTCATCGATGAACTGGCTCCGGGGGTGGATCCCCTCGGCCCGGACAACAAGCTCATCTACATGACCGGACCCCTGACCGGGACGGCGTCTCCCAGCGCCGGCAGGTTCGCGGCGGTGGCCAAGTCGCCCCTTACCGGGTTGTGGGGGGAGGCCAACTCGGGCGGAAGGTGGGGCTGCGACCTCAAGCGGAGCGGCTACGACGGCATCATCATCGAGGGCAGGGCCGGCACCCCGGTCGTCCTGGTCATCGACGACGGCAAGGCGAGGCTCCAGGACGCGGCCGGCCTGTGGGGCAAGAACGTGTTCGAGACCACGGCCGCCCTCAAGCAGGACCTCGGGAAGAAGTTCAACGTATCCTGCATCGGCATCGCCGGCGAGAACCTGGTCAAGTACGCGGCCATCATGAACGACGAACACCGGGCCCTGGGAAGGTGCGGACTGGGCGCGGTGATGGGGTCGAAGAACCTCAAGGCCATCGCCGTCGCCGGCTCCCAGAAGGCCGAGCTGGCCGACAAGAAGGCCTTCAAGGAGGCCGCCAGCACCGCGTCCTATCTGATCAACGAGAGCCTGCTCAAGATGACCCTGGAGGTCTACGGCACGGTCATGGTCATAGACATGGTCAACGTGAAGGGGGGCCTGCCGACCAGGAACTGGCAGACGGGCGTCTGCTCTTATACCGACGATATCAACGGCCCCGCCATCAACGAGAGCATCCTCACCGGCAGGAAAGCCTGCTTCGCCTGTCCCATCGCCTGCGGGCGGGAAACGCACATCAAGTCCGGTCCTTATGCAGCGAAGGGAGAGGGGCCGGAATACGAGAGCGTAGGCGTCTTCGGCCCCATGTGCGATGTAAGGGACCTGGAGGCCATCACGCACGCCGCCATACTCTGCAACGACTACGGCCTGGATACCGTCTCCGCCGGGAGCACCATAGCCTTCGCCATGGAATGCTTCGAAAAGGAGATCCTCACCGCCGAACAGGCGCATGGCGAGGTCCTCAATTTCGGCGATGCCGAGGCCATGGTGGGCATGGTGCACAAGATAGCGCGGCGAGAGGGCTTAGGGAACCTGCTGGCCGAGGGCACCAGGCGGGCCTCGGAGGAACTGGGCCAGGGAAGCGAGGCCTTCGCCATGCACGTGAAAGGCCTGGAACTCGCCTGTTACGACTGCAGGGCCACCAAGATCACCGGGCTCGGGTTCGCCACGGCGAACAGGGGCGGCGACCATATTACCGCCTACGTGCAGGGCCCTACGTTCCTGGATATACCCTTCCTGATCGTGGAGGAGAGCACCATAGAGGACGTTACGGTGGAGAATCCCGCGGAGGCCAAGGTCGTGGTGGACCTGGAGAACGCCCTCACCACCTTTGACGCCTTTGGCGCCTGCAAGTTCATGGGTATGGCGCTCATGGCCGAGGAGGTGGTCCCGATAATCGCCTCCGCGACTGGGTGGGATATCGACGTGGAGGAGTTCAGGAAGGCCGGCGAGCGGATCTACAACCTGGCGCGGGCTTTCAACGTGCGGGAGGGTGCCTCGCGCGCCGACGACACCTTGCCCCGGCGCCTGCTGGAGGAACCTCTGCCGGAAGGGCCGGCCGAGGGCCTGGTCGTCCACCTGGAACCGCTGCTCGATGCCTATTACGAGTTCCGGGGATGGGATAAGGCCACCGGCAAACCGACGGCGGCGAAGCTGGAGGAATTGGGCCTGGGCTACCTGGTGGAGCAGATAGGAGCGACCTGATGGGAGCCTACGACAGCAAGCCCTGGACGAGCGGCTACAAGCTGGCCAATTTCGCCCTGGCTCAGACATTCGAGCCTTATCCGCAGGTGCCGGCCTTCAGCCTGCTCGACGACACCGCCGCCGCCTACCCCAACCGGCCCGCCTGCCTCTACCTGGGTCGCCGCATGACCTATCAGGAACTGCACGAGGACGTGGACCGGCTGGCCGCGGCGCTCACGGACCTGGGGATAGCCAAGGGGGACAAGGTCGCGACCATCCTGCCCACCTGCCCCCAGTTCGTCATCAGCGAGTACGCCATCCAGAAGACGGGGGCCGCCCACGTGCCGTGCAGCGTCCTGCACCGCAGCCACGACCTCGCGTGGGAGCTGGGCGAATCCGGCGCCAAGGCCATCATCTGCCTGGACCGCTCCTGGGAGCTGGTGAACAGCGTGATGCCGGAGACCAGCCTGGAGACGGTCATCCTCACCGACCTCCGGGACTACTCGTCCGAGCCCCGGGACGTGGCCGGCGTGGAGGGGACATCCCGCTTCGGGGATCTCCTGGCCGCCCACGAGCCCGGGCCGCCGCGGGTCGAGATCGATCCCGAAGAGGACCTGGCCCTCCTCGTCTTCACGGGGGGAGCGACCGGCCGGCCCAAGGGAGTGATGCTCACGCACGCGAACATGGTGGCCAACACCCTGCAGTTGCTGCCCTGGGTCCTGGGTCCCCTGGAGCAGGGCATCAGGGGCAAGGCATCCATGCTCATCGCCATACCCATCTTCCACGCCTACGGCCATCTCGCCATGCGCTCCGCCGTGAACTGGGGCCTGCAGATGATCCTCATCCCGGACCCCAGGGACAACGCGGCGATATTGCAGGCGCTGAAGAGCCGGCCCTTCCTGGCGACGCTGGTGCCGACCCAGTACATGCGTCTCGCCCAGGAGAAGATGACGCGGACCAACACCACCTTCACGTCCGGCGCGGCCCCCCTCCCGCCCGAGGTGGGCAAGCGCTTCCGCAAGGGGACCGGGATGCCCATCACCGAGGCCTACGGGCTGACCGAGACCAGCCCCCTCACCCACTTCAACCTCTCCAGCTTCGCCAAGATAACCGGGTTCACACCCTTCGAGAAGACCGGCTCCATCGGGCTGCCGGTCGTGGACACCGAGTCGAAGGTGGTGGACCCCCTCACGGGGGAGGATGTTCCCCTGGGTGAGGTGGGGGAGCTCTACGTGCGCGGCCCGCAGGTGATGAAGGGCTACTGGCCGACGGCGGGGGAGGGCCTTCAGGACGGCTGGCTGGCGACGGGGGACCTCTGCCGCATGGACGAGGATGGTTATTTCTTCCTGGTGGACCGCACCAAGGACATGATCAACGTCTCAGGCAACAAGGTCTATTCCACCGTGGTCGACGACGTGCTCTTCGAGCACCCGGCGGTGCTGGTGGCCGCGGCCATCGGGGTCCCCGACCCGGAACGGGAGGGCAGCGAGAGGGTCAAGGCCTTCGTGGTCCTCCGCGACGAATACAAGGGCAAGGTGGGGGAGGACGAGATCATCGCATACTGCCGGGAGAAACTCGCCGTCTATGCGGTGCCGAAGGCGGTGGAGTTCAGAGACACCCTTCCCATGACGGTGACGGAGAAGGTCTTCAAGAAGGTCCTGAGGGACGAGGAGGTGGGCGAGGCGAAGGCATGAAGTGGTCGGGCCGGGCGAAGGTACAGCGCGAGAGCGACGCGGTCGCTGTCCATACCTGATGGTGGAGGTGTTATATGAGTGCGCTGCAAGAGCTGTTGGCGCTTCCTGACCGCAGGGACAATCCCTACGTCAAGGAGTGGAAGGAAGGGGGAGGCCGCATCGTCGGCTCGGCATGCGGATACGTCCCGGAGGAACTGATCTACGCGAGCGGCCTGATGCCGTACCGGGTGGAGTGCCGGGGCTGCACGGAGACGGACCTGGCCGACGTGTACATGCACAGGTTCAACTGCACCTACGCGCGTTGCATCCTGCAGGCCGGCCTGTCCGGCGAATACGATTTCCTGGACGGGTTCTGTTTCCTGAACGGATGCGAGCAGATACGCCGCCTGTACGAGATCTGGGACAAACGTATCGGCACGGAATACCTGTACATGATAACCATACCTCACTCCATCTACGATGGGGGCTTCAAGTGGTACCAGGAGGAGATCATCAACTTTCGGGAGCATCTGCGCACGAACTTCGGCAAGAGGATCTCCGACCAGAGCGTGGGCGACGCGATCAAGGTCTACAACGAGAGCAGGCGCCTGATCGGGAAGCTCTACGAGATGAGGAAGGCCGAGGACGTGCCCCTGAGCGGGGCGGACGCCATGCGGATCATCCTCTCCGTCTTCCAGATGCCGCGGGACAGGTACAACGAGCTGCTGGCGGAGGCCCTGGAGGAGATCGAGAGCCGGGGCGGGCACGTCGATTACAACGCCCGGCTCATGGTGGGCGGCTCGGCCATGGACGACCCGCACCTGCTGGAGATAATCGAGGACCTCGGCGGGGTGGTGGTCACCGACTCCCTCTGCCACGGCTCGCGGCATTTCCTCAACCCGGTCGAGGAGAACGGGGATCCCATCCAGGCGCTGGCCAAGCGGTATTACTACCATAATCCCTGCCCCCGCATGATCGGAGAATACGACAACCGGCTGAAGTTCCACGAGGAGATGGCCAGGGGGGCGGACGTGGACGGGATCATCCTCCAGAAGATCGTCTTCTGCGACAGCCACGGCACGGACAACGTGATGCTCACGGAGGACCTGGAGGCGATGGGCATACCTGTACTGACCCTGGAGCGTGAATACATGCTCTCCGACATCGGCAGGTTCAGGACCAGGATAGAAGCCTTTATGGAGAGGATAGCGAGGAGGTGAGCGTGATGGATAACAACAATAAGGACCGTACCATTTTCGAGAACTGGAAGACGTCCATGGAGCTGGCCTTGTTCGTCCTGGACCAGGAGGGGCTTTACGACCTGGAGGACTGGGGCGGCCGGGAGGTCATCTACGACATCCTCCCCGAGGGGATGCTCGCGAACTTCGACATGATCCAGCCGGCTCTCGTGGACACCATCATCAAGGAGAAGAACCGGCCCACCGCCGCGGCCTTCTGCAAAAACATGAAAGACTACGCCGAGTTCATCCTCGCTGAGCTGGATTCGGGGAAGCAGCTCGCCTACAACTACTTCGCCATCAGCGTGGAGCTGTGCATGGCCATGGGCATCATGCCCGTCTGCTACGAGCAGATATGCGGATTGACCGCGGCCCTCTACGTCAACGGCTGCGAGGAGGGCATCGACCGCATCGAGGCCGAGGGCTATCCCGACCACCTCTGCTCGACCCAGAAGGGCACCGCCGGTTTTCTGCTCATGGGGGTGATCCCCGATCCGGCCGTCCTCATCAAGCCGACCACGCCCTGCGATCCCAGCAACAAGATGTACGAGTGGACGGCCAGGAAGCTGGGCATCCCGCTCATCCCCATCGAGTCGCCCTATTACCGCGACGAGCGCAGCCTCAAGTACCTCGTCGACGACATCAAGAGGATGATCGAGACCCTGGAGAAGCTGACCGGCAACACCCTGGACGAGGACAAGCTGAGGGAGTACGTCGGCTACGGGAACGATACGGTGGATTATTTCATCAAGACCCAGGAGCTGAAGAGGAACATACCGTGCCCGGATACCGGCTGGCACCGTCCCGCCGACACCATCTTCCTCACCTGCATCGGCACGCCGTTTTCGGCGGCTTATTTCAAGGATGTCTACGAGGCGGTGAAGGCCACGGCGGACAAGGGCGAGGGCGTGATCCCCGAGGGCAAGAAGGAGAAGCGGTTCGCCTGGGGATACACCTGGGAGTGTTACGACCTGCCCTTCTTCGACTGGCTGGAGGAGGAGCACGGGGTCACGTACATGGTGGACACCCTGACCTATTTCGACCCGGACGTGGGATTGATCGACACCACCAGCGTCGACACCATGATCGAGGGCCTGGCGTGGCGGGTGATGAACATGCCCATGGGCAGGCAGACCATGGGCTTCTCCGACACCTGGATCAATGACTTCGAGACCATCGTCAAGACCCACAAGGCCGATGCCCTCATCCTCGGGGGACACATGGCGTGCAAGCATTTCTGGGCGCTCAACAAACTGATGAGCGACAAGATCAAGGAGAAGACGGGTATCCCCTGCCTAAGGTTCGAGATGGACATGTTCGACAAGCGCTTCACCCCGCCGGCCGAGCTGAAGCGCATCGTGGGCGAGTTCGTGACCACGACCTTTGATTGAGCCGGGGGCGGTGCCGGAGTCACACGCGGGGAGGATCGCGAAAATATGAAGAACATGGAGGCATGCCTGGGATGCGATGCGGGAGCAATGGCCACCAAGACCGTCGTCCTCATGGACGGCACCGTGATCGGGTTCGAGATCACCCGGAACGAGGGGCGGCTGGTCCGGGCCATCGAGCAATCCACGGGCAGGGCGCTGGAGATGGCGAAGCTCTCGCTCGCGGACATAGGAAGCTGTGGAGGAACGGGGTGGGGGGAGCGTTACATGCCCTTCCCCCACCTCTCCACCAGCGCGATCAGCGCCCTGGCGCGGGGCGTCAACTGGGCCCATCCCCGGGTGCGCACGGTCATCGACCTGGGAGGGTTGAGCACCACGGTGGTGGTCTTGAACGAGAACGGCCGGGTCCTCGAGTACCGCACCAACGACCGCTGCGCCGCGGGCACCGGGTTCTTCCTGGAACTGGCGGCGCAGGCACTGGAGCTCGGCGTGGAGGAGCTGTGCCCCATGGCCCAGGCGGCCCCGGAGAGAGCCCGCATCAGCGCGCAATGCGCGGTGTTCGGAGAGAGCGAGATAGTATCCCACCTCAACGAGGGGGAGCCCGTCTCGAGCATAGCTTCCGGTATCGCCTACGCCATAGCCTCCGGCGCGACGACCATGCTGAACCGGGTGGGATTCGAACCCGAACTGCTGGTGACGGGCGGGGTGGCGAAGAACACCAGCGTGGTCAGGGCGCTGGAGGAGAACGTCGGCGCGAAGGCGGAGGAGGTCAAGTTCGATCCGCAGATACTCACCGCGGTGGGCGCGGCCTTGCTTGCAAGGGAAAAGGCCGGGGAATAGAGGGAGTGGAGACATGATTTACGCAGGTTGCGACGTGGGCTCCCTGAGCGGCGAAGCGGTACTCCTGGAGGACGAAGACATCATCGCGTACGAGATAATCCGGGTGCGGCCGCGGCCGGAAGACACCGCACGGGAGGTAACGGAGAAGACGCTCGCCAAGGCCGGCCTGGATTTCGGGGACGTCGACTGCTGCGTGAGCACCGGCTACGGCCGGGAACGCATCGCCTTCGCCCAGAGCAGCATCTCGGAGATCTCCTGTCACGGCCGGGGAGCCCACTACGCCAATCCCGACATCAGGACGGTGATCGACATCGGCGGGCAGGATTGTAAGGTCATCAGCGTGGACAAGCTGGGATACATGGTCGACTTCGTCATGAACGACAAGTGCGCGGCGGGGACCGGCAGGTTCCTGGAGTTGATGGCCAAGTCGCTGGGGGTGGAACTGGAGCAGCTGGGGCCCCTGGCCCTGACCGCGGAGGACCCCATCGGCATCACCAAGACCTGCAGCGTCCTGGCCATGTACGACGTACTCTGCCTCCTCTACGACGGGGAAGCCCCCGAGCGGATCGCCTCCGGCGTGTGTATGGCCATGGCCGAACGGATCAGCAAGCTGGCCAAGCGCGTGGGTATAAAACGCGACGTGGCCATGACCGGCGGAGTGGCCAAGAACGTCGCGGTCGTCGCCCACCTCGAGGGCATTCTCGGAGTGGAGGAGCTGGAGCTGCCGGGCATCGACCCGCAGATCATCGGGGCGCTCGGCGCCGCCCTATTCGCCAGGGAAAGGGCCATGCGGGCACGGGACAGGAGATCAACGGCATGACACGTGAGATCGTCGCCGTCACGGGAAAGGGGGGCACCGGCAAGACCACCTTCACGGCGATAGCCGCCAAGCTGCTGATCTCCCGGGGATGCCGCCCGCTGATCATCGATGCCGACCCCCCCACGAGCCTGGCCCTTGCCCTCGGGACTGGTCCCGTGGCTACGGTCGGGGATTACCGCAAGAGGCTCATCGAGGACCCTGGGGAGAAGAGGAAGATAGGCGACCGGCATATGCGGGACGTCCTTATCGAGGAAGCGCTGTCCGAACAGCCGGGCTACTCCTTCCTCGCTATAGGGCGGGCCGAGGGCCCGGGGTGCTACTGCGGCATAAACGAGCTGCTGAAGTACGGTATAGAATCGCTGGCCGAGCGGTACGAACTGACGCTGGTCGATTGCGAGGCGGGGATAGAGCAGATCAACCGGCGGGTGCTGGGCAGCGTCGATACCCTGCTCGTGATCTCCGATCCCACCATCAAGGGATTGCGGACGGCGGCGCACCTAAAGAGGATAGCGACGGATTACGGCGTGGAAGGCGCCTTCCGGATAAGGCTTATCCTCAACCGGGTGGAGAACGGGATTGCGGAGTTGCTGGAGATAGCGGAAGGGCATGGCCTGGAGACGGTGGGCGCAATCCCGCTGGACAGGAACGTGAGTGATTTCGATCGTGCCGGCAGGCCGATATTGGAGCTGCCCGAAGATGCGCCGAGCCTGCGCGCCGTCGGCGATATCCTGGACAGGCTGGGAGTTCTGGTAGACCCAGGGACTTAGCGCTCTTGAGGGGAGCTCTCCGGAATGAGAACCGGCGATCGAGTTTTTACCGGTCAACGGCGGGTTCGGGACCTACTGGTATGGGTGATATCCCGGTGATAAAGGTCAAGGGTTACCTTCAGTTCAGGAAAGCGGTCGGCGGGACGGGCGAGATCGAACTTGATCTTCCCGTATCGACCTTGCGGGAGATACTGTATATGGTCGCGGAGAGGTGTGGAGAAGACCTATACGACAGGTTGTTCGAACCGGAAACGGGAGCGGTACGCCCCGGGAATCCCATCCTGCTCAACGGGCGCCACTATCGCGCATTGGCGCATGGCTTGGATTCCGAAGTCCGCGACGGGGACTCCGTCGCCATCTTCCCGCCTATGGCTGGTGGTTAGCGATTCCTTTCCCGTTATAGGAGTTCTTCGTTCTCGATCACCCCGGCCGCCTCGTTGCGCTCGTGGTCCCGTTTTATATCGGAACTTCCGCGCCGCTGACGACCTGATTCCCAAATAATCGCGGGCAAAAAGCCGGATAGGGCAATTGCGGCACCAATTATGTAGTCACGGCTGTATTGCTAATAATTAGACATAAGAGGCTGACGCAGGGTTTGCGCGACAGCCTCATGGACTGGCTCTATTCCCGCCAGCAGGAGATAGAGGACGCTCTCTGGGCCCACCGGCGGGCGGGGGAGACGGAGGCCCCCCTCCCCCTCCTCTTCCTCTACGACGTCACCTCCTCCTACCTGGAGGGGGAACGCAACGAGCTCGCCGCCTAGATCATGGCTGACATGGCACCCATACCGTCATCCAACATGCGCTCGAGGTCGAGATATGGTTTGCCACCGTCGGCCGCGCGCATATCCGCCGCGGCCTTGCTGAGCTTGAGATCGAAAGGTTCCTCCTCGCGGCGAGGCGAGGAGGCGGAGGCCTCGATGGCACGCCCTTGATATCTGCGCAGGTACTTCTCCTCGAAGCCGTGCATGTGGGAGAAAAGCATCTGTATCATGGACACGAGTGAATACAGCACGCGATCGACGATCTTCATATCAGACCTCCTTATACTTGTCTCCATATTATCTACCTGGAGTGGTGCTGAAGCGACCGCCAAGTTTCGCGGGAGGTGTGTGAGGTATCGCGACGGGGACATGGCCGGGGAACGCCGCCGCATTGTCCGCGCGGCACCGCGTGTATTATCATTCTACTATTCCGGGCGTTTAGCTCAGCGGGAGAGCGCCTGCCTTACAAGCAGGAGGTCATGGGTTCAAATCCCTTAACGCCCACCAATAACATGGGGCCACCGTGGCCCTTTTTCATACCGCCTCCCCCAGGACGATAAGTGGGGTAAGGTCTTCCAAGGGCCTTAACGCCCAGCAGATATAAGGCCTGGTCAGAGGGTATTTCCCTTCGACCAGGCTTTTTGAATAACCCCTTTTGAAGGGTTCCATTTCTAACAGATTTCTAACATTCGTCTTGCTCTTTTTCAGGAGCTGCCGCTTCCAAGGCATCGTCGAGCTTGCTCATCGCATCGCGTATTTGCTCGTCATGGAAGTGCGTATAGCGCTTGGTCATAATCGCGCTCTTGTGCCCCATTATCCGCTGTACGATAGGCTCCTGGATGCCGCAATATAGAACTAAGATTGTTGATTCTACAAAATGCCATGTCGCCACTATCTGCTAGAATTAGCTGTTGAAGGGTGGTTTTGTGCGAAAGCAACCCACCGGCTTGGCTTTAGGAATATCTAGTTCAAGGGTGTCCTGTAATGGCGAAGCTCGAGGAGATAACGGTCGACGCCAGCATTAAAGGGGTTACACCTAGTGGCCTGGTCACCGCTATGGGGGTCAGGTGGATAGGAGGCCTGGCCATAGAGCTTACCTATAAGGACTACTCGGGCAGCCTCGGAAACGTGCTTCTCTACCGGGACAGCGAGCCTAACCTGGAGGTGGTAGAGGAGGGCAAACCCTGGAGTTTCGACGGTGACAGCGCACTATTTAGGCTGGTCAGCGAAGCCCGGCGCATCCGCCTGGCCTACGTCTTCGACCCTCTCCTCGCCGTCCATACCTCGCTCGTCGAGCCCCTCCCACACCAGATAACGGCGGTCTACGGCGAGATGCTCCCCCGCCAGCCGCTCCGTTTCCTCCTGGCGGATGACCCGGGCGCGGGCAAGACCATCATGGCCGGGCTGCTCATCAAGGAGCTTATGATAAGGGGGGACGTGCAGAGGTGCCTGGTGGTCTGTCCCGGAAACCTGGTTGACCAGTGGCAGGATGAGCTATTCCAGAAGTTCCAGCTGCCCTTCGAGATCATGACCAACCAGGGCTTCGAGGCAGCCCGCACCGGCAACTGGTTCCAGGAAAACAACCTGGCCATCTGCCGCCTGGATAAGCTCAGCCGCAACGAGGACGT
>CAZQFX010000003.1:0-13007 GCA_964592775.1 uncultured Actinomycetota bacterium | reverse complement strand
CAGGCCAAGCTCAAGGCCTCCGACTGGGACCTGGTGGTCTGCGACGAGGCCCATAAAATGAGCGCCCATTTCTTCGGCGGGGAGGTTAGCTACACCAAGAGGTACCGCCTCGGCCAACAGCTTTCCTCCGTCACCCGCCATTTCCTCCTGCTCACCGCCACCCCCCATAACGGGAAGGAAGAAGACTACCAGCTCTTCATGGCGCTGCTGGACGGCGACCGCTTCGAGGGCAGGTTCCGCGACGGCGTGCACACTACTGACGCAAGCGACCTCATGCGGCGCATGATAAAGGAGGACCTGGTCAAGTTCGACGGCACCTCCCTCTTCCCGGAGCGCATAGCCTATACCGTGGACTACACCCTGTCCGACGCGGAATACCGTCTCTACTCCGAGGTGACGGATTACGTGCGGGAGGAATTCAACCGGGCCGACGCCCTGGAGAACGAGGGGCGCAAGGGCACGATCGGCTTCGCCCTCACGACCCTGCAGAGGAGGCTTGCTTCATCTCCCGAAGCGATTTACCGGTCGCTGCGCCGCAGGCGCGAGAGGCTGGAGAAAAGGCTGCGCGAGGAGCGGCTCATGCACCGCGTGGCCACCACCAGCCTGAGTTGGGACACAGAGCTTCCCACCATAACCCTGGAGGACCAGGAGGAGATAGAGGATAGGCCCGACGCGGAGGTCGAAGCGTTTGAGGAAGAGGTGGTGGACCGGGCTACCGCCGCCCGCACCATAGGAGAACTGGAGGCAGAAATAGGGATCCTCAAGCGCCTGGAGGACCTCGCCCTCAGGGTCAGGCAGTCGGGCACCGACCGCAAATGGGACGAACTCTCGACAATCCTGCAAGAGCGCGAGGAGATGTTCGACGCCCATGGGCACCGCCGCAAGCTGATCATTTTCACCGAACACCGGGACACGCAGAACTACCTCGTCGGTCGCATAACCTCGCTTCTGGGCAAGCCTGAGGCTGTTGTCACCATCCACGGCAGCCTAGGGCGGGAACAGCGCAAGAACGCCGAGCAGCGGTTCAACCAGGACCCGAGCGCGGAGCTTCTGGTGGCCACCGACGCCGCCGGGGAGGGCATCAACCTGCAGCGGGCCCACCTCATGGTCAACTACGACTTGCCGTGGAACCCGAACAGACTGGAGCAGCGCTTCGGACGTATCCACCGCATCGGCCAGACCGAGGTCTGCCACCTCTGGAACCTGGTCGCCAAGGATACCCGGGAAGGCGAGGTGTACTTCCGCCTCCTGGAAAAGCTCGACCAGGAGAGGGAGGCCCTGGGCGGCAGGGTCTTCGACATCCTGGGGAAACTCAAGTTCGAGGACCGCCCCCTGCGCGACCTCCTGCTTGAGGCCATCCGCTATGGGGAGAGTCCCGAGGTAAAGGAGAGGCTCAGGCAGGTGGTGGACCAAGCCCTCGACCGTGAGCAGCTGCGTGAAATCCTGGAGGAGCGCGCCCTCGCCCACGACGTCATGGATGCGGGGAAGCTACAGTCGATAAAGGAGGAGATGGAACGCGCCGAGGCCAGGCGTCTGCAGCCCCACTATATATCCTCTTTCTTTCTCGAAGCCTTCCGCCAACTGGGGGGAAGCGCGAGAGAAAGGGAGCCGCGCCGCTACGAGATACGCCATGTGCCCGCTGTCATACGTAATCGCGACCGCATTATCGGAACCCGCGAGGCTGTCCTCCCCCGTTACGAGAGGATCACCTTCGAAAAGGAGCTCATCAATGCGGAGGGCAAACCTCCGGCCGCCTTTGTCTGCCCTGGCCATCCCCTGCTGGAGGCCACCTTGGACATCATCCTCGAGCGCTATGGGGACCTCCTGAAGCAGGGAACTATGCTAATAGACGAGAACGACCCTTCGGAAGAGGCGCGCCTTCTCGTAATCCTGGAGCATTCCATACAGGATGCCAGGAGCGTCGCCTCGGGCGACAGGCGGCTGGTTTCCCGGCGTTTGCAGTTCGTGGAAATGGAGGCTTCGGGCATCGCGCGAGCCGCTGGCTATGCCCCCTATCTCGACTACCGCCCTCCATCCGGAGAAGAGAAGGAGTTCCTGCTGAATACGGCGGAGCTGCCATGGTCGCGGGAGGAAATCGAGGAGAAAACCATCCTCTACGCGGCGGAGCACCTGGTGCCCGAGCATCTCTCCGAGGTTCAGGGATACCGGGAAGAGCTCATCGACAAGACTAAGCAGGCGGTGAAGGACAGGCTGACCAAGGAAATTGCCCATTGGGATCAGCGTGCCCAACAGCTGAAGGAGCAGGAGCTGGCGGGCAGATATAACGCCCGGCTGAACTCGGGCCTTGCCCGCAAGCGCGCAGACGAACTAGCCGTAAGACTGGAAAGCCGCATGGCCGAGCTCGAACAGGAGCGTAAGCTCTATCCCCTTCCCCCCCTGGTCGTGGGAGGAGCCCTGGTGGTACCGGGGGGGGTCTTGCGTCGGCTCAAGGGGGTGACCGAGCGCCCCGTGGACACCAAGGTCGTGGAGGCGCTGGCCATGGCCGCGGTCATGGCAGTAGAAGAAAAGCTAGGCAACGTGCCCCAGGACATAAGCGTGGAGAAGAAGGGCTACGATATCGAGTCTCTCGTCCCAGAAAGTGGGAAACTCCGTTTTATCGAGGTCAAAGGCAGGGCCTCTGGAGCTGCCACGGTGACCGTGACCAAGAACGAGATTCTCACCGCCTTGAATAAGCCCGACGATTTCATCCTGGCCATCGTCGAGGTGGATGACGACCAGACGGTGCCCCACTACATAAGGAAGCCCTTCCAGCGTGAGCCCGACTTCGGCGTAACCAGTGTCAATTACAGTATCAGTGAGTTGTTAAGGTTGGAGGAAGGCCCGCGGTGAAGATGTCAAACGATAGAAATAAACCCTATCAATACGGAAACCCAGATGGCAGGGACGATAACCATCTCAAGGGATACCACAACGTAGTGTTTGGTAGGCGAGGTCATAGATTACTGAACAAGACCTCTCAGTTCGCGAGGCCTCAATGGAGGTGATTAACGCTTGAACGAGGATGTATCAAGGCTTGAAGCGTTACTCCAAGAAAAAGAGGGCGAGAACGTTGAGTTCAAGGAAGCCAAGCAAAGCCTCGACTTCAGGAAGCTTGCCTCATATTGCGTTGCTCTTGCCAACGAGCGTGGCGGAAAACTGATTCTTGGAGCCACTAATAAGAGACCCAGGAAAGTGGTGGGGTCCAGCGCATTCGCCAACCTGGAAAAGACAAAACACATGCTCTTGGATGCGATTCGCTTGAGGGTTGATATAGAAGAGATAAAACACCCTCGCGGCCGCGTTCTGGTCTTTAATGTTCCTTCCAGGCCTTTGGGAGTACCCTTGCACTATGAGGGAAGATATCTGATGCGCTCGGGCGAAAGCCTGGTCTCCATGCCCCCCGACGTGCTTAGACGCATATTCGACGAGACTGAGCCCGATTTTTCTGCCGAGATATGCGAGCGAGCCTCAATGGATGACCTAGATCCAGAAATGATTGAGAAGTTCAGGGAGCTTTGGATTAGGAAATCCAGAAACTCTGATCTAAACGGCCTACCCATGGATCAGCTTCTTGCGGATGCGGAGCTTGTCTTGCCGGAAGGGATTACCAACGCCGCCCTGATCCTGTTTGGGAAAAAGCACTCACTGGGTCGCCTCCTCCCCAACGCCGAGGTGATCTATGAATATCGCTCGAGCATGGCCAGCGGCCCCGCCCAGCACCGCCTGGAGCTCAGACGAGGGTTCTTCTCTTTCTATGACGAACTGTGGGAACTCATCAACCGTCGCAACGATGTGCAACACTACCAGGATGGGCTTTTTGTGCTGGACATACCTGCCCTAAACGAGGCGGCGGTCAGGGAGGCGTTGCTGAATGCGGTTAGCCATCGGGACTATCGCATGGGAGGGTCGGTCTTCGCAAGGCAGTATCCGGACAAACTCGAGTTAGTGAGCCCGGGAGGGCTTCCTCCCGGAATAACTCTTGAGAATATACTGAGGGAACAGGCGCCACGCAATCGACGCATCGCGGAGGCTTTCGCCAAATGCGGGTTGGTGGAACGCTCGGGCCAGGGAATGAACCGCATCTTTGAGGCTTGCATTAAGGAAGGGAAGCCGAAGCCCGATTTTACCAACACCGATGATTACCATTTCTGGATCACCCTGCACGGGGTAATAAGCAATCCGGAATTCCTCCGCTTTCTTGAAAAAGTCGGCAGCGAACGCCTGGAGAGCTTTTCAACCTACGATTTACTGGCGATCGATCTGGTTTTCAGGGAGCAGAAGGTCCCCGAAGACCTAAGGGGTTCGCTACATAAATTATTAGGAAGTGGGGTAATCGAGCGTGTGGGCTCAGGCAAAGGGGCGCGTTACATCCCGGCCAGGCAGTTCTACGAGTTTCTGAAGAGCAAAGGGACTTACACTCGCAGGAAAGGCCTAGACAAGGAAACGAACAAGTCGCTCCTTATAAAGCACATCGAGGATAATCGAGCAGCTGGATCTACTATGAGTGAGTTCCTGCAGGTTCTTCATGGCCATTCCAGAAACCAGGTAAAGGTTCTGTTAAGGGAATTCAAGGACGAGGGCGTGATACATGTCAAAGGTAGGACCAGAGGGGCTCGCTGGTATCCGGGATCTGAACCAAAGGATGCGACCAAATGATGCCTTCTCGTGGCAGTGTGCTGTCGGAATGGGCATCAGAAGGCGTCTTTGGGCAAGAATGTGCACAATACCAAAAGGGCACAAGAAGGTACGATTGGGCATGAATAGACAAGGTAGACCCAAATGCTAGGCGCAAATGCAACTCGCGAAAGAGCAAAAGGCCCGAATATGCAGGGAAAATAGAGGTGATGCATTTGGGTTTTTTCAGCAATTTAGTCCCAATCTAGTCCCAAAAGGGGGATAACAAGGTGACATACCGAAAGAAGCTTATCGAAGTTGCGCTGCCCTTGGAGGCTATAAATGTCGCTTCAAGGTCAGAAAAGAGCCCATTTACTCGATATCATCCTCGTGCAATTCACGTATGGTGGGCTCGACGACCCCTGACTGCCTGCAGGGCCGTGCTCTTCGCCTCCCTGGTGGACGACCCCTCCGCCTGGCCTGAGCTCTTCCCCACCGAAGAGGCCCAGGAGGAGGAGCGCAAGCGCCTGTTCGGAATCATCGAGGAGCTGGTCAAGTGGGAGAACTCCAACAATGAAGGGGTACTGCTTGGGGCGCAAACCGAGATAGCCTGCTCCCTCGCCCGCACCCGCGGGGACGAGATGCCCGAAGGAGCGGGGGCGGTAAGGAAATACATCGAGGAACATGCCCCGCCCGTGCTCGACCCCTTCTGCGGCGGGGGCTCCATCCCCCTGGAGGCCCAGCGCCTGGGGCTTAAGGCATACGGCAGCGACCTGAATCCTGTGGCCGCACTCATCACCAAGGCCCTGATTGAAATCCCGCCCAAGTTCGCCGACATACCCCCCGTGAACCCCGAGGCTCGCAAGGAGACAGGCTTAATCGAGAAGGAATGGCATGGAGCCCAGGGTCTGGCCGAAGACGTGCGCTACTACGGCAGGTGGATGCGGGACGAGGCGGAGAAGCGCATCGGCCATCTCTATCCCAAGGTCAAGGTGACGGAGGAGATGGCCAAAGACCGCCCCGACCTCAAGCCCTATGTGGGACAGGAACTCACCGTCATCGCCTGGCTGTGGGCCCGCACTGTGGCCAGTCCCAACCCCGCCTGCAAGGGCGCCCACGTGCCACTGGTGCGCTCCTTCTGGCTCTCTACAAAGAAGGGCAAGGAGGCTTATGTGGAGCCCGCGGTGGATAGGGAGAGCAACACATACCGCTTCGAGGTCCGCGCCGGAAAGCCCACTGGTGGTTTCAATCCGGGCAAAGGAACGATAGGCAGACAAGGAGGCAGATGTCTGCTCACAGATGAACCCATACCGTTTCAACACATTCGCCAGGAAGGGAAAGCAGGCAGGATGGAAGTCAGGCTGATGGCCATCGTCGCCGAAGGTGCTAGAGGGCGAGTTTACCTATCCCCGCTAGAAGAACATGTCGTGGCGTCCAATAAAGCAAGGCCCGATTGGCGCCCGGAACACGACTTGCCTGATAACCCACGCGATTTCAAGACGCCTAATTACGGCATGACCACCTTTGCTAGCCTCTTCACTGACAGGCAGCTGGTAGCGCTCACCACCTTCAATGACCTGGTGAGGGAGGCACGGGAAAAGGTTCTAGCCGACGCCAAGCCTGCCGGGGTCCTCCCAGATGACGACAGCCCCCTCGACTCGGGCGGCACCGGTCCCACCGCCTATGCCGATGTTCTTGCCATTTTCCTATCTTTTTCTGTGTCAAGACTTTCGGATTTCTGCAACACAATTTGCTCTTGGGATTCAGGAAACACAAATCTTCGTCAGATGTCCTCTAGGCAAGCAATTCAAATGTCATGGGATTTTACGGAAACCAATCTCCTCGAAGGTGTCGTCAATATTGATGCTGCAGTAGGTTGGGTAACCAACTCAATCGAAAAGATTCCGTATAGCAAATTATCAGCTGGATATGCAAGTCAAATGGATGCGACAGCCGCGATGGTTGAGGTGGAAGCCCCCCTGATATTCACCGATCCCCCATATTACGACAATATCGGTTACGCTGATTTGTCGGATTTCTTCTATATATGGCTCCGGCGCTCATTGAGCAAGATATATCCCTCGCTCTTCTCAACATTATTGACTCCCAAAGCACAAGAGCTTATTGCCTCTCCTTATCGCCATGACGGGAGCCGAGAGAAGGCGCGGGCTTTTTTCGAGGAAGGCTTCGGCAACACTTTTAGACGCATGCGCGAGGCAGCGAATCGCGAATATACCGTGACTACTTATTACGCTTTTAAACAGGCAGAAAGTGGCAATTATGGCACAGAAGATGTCGGGATTGCCTCTACTGGCTGGGAAACAATGCTACAAGGCGTAATTGATTCTGGCTTTTCCATTCATGGAACTTGGCCAATAAGGACTGAGCAGCAACAAAGAAGTATAGCTTCTGGCGCCAACGCCCTTGCCTCCTCCATCGTTCTTGCCTGCCGCCCCCGTCCAGATAATGCTCCCATGGCCACCAGGCGGGAGTTCATCACCGCCCTGAAGGGCGAGCTCCCCCAGGCCCTCGTCAACCTCCAGCACGGCAACATCGCCCCCGTGGACCTGGCCCAGGCATCCATCGGCCCGGGTATGGCCATCTTCACCCGCTACTCCACTGTGAGGGAAGCCGATGGGAGCCCCATGCGCGTGCGCACCGCCCTGGCCCTCATCAACCAGACCTTGGACGAGGTACTAGCGGAGCAGGAGGGGGAGTTCGACGCCGATACCCGCTGGTCTGTGGCCTGGTTCGAGCAGTTCGGCATGGAGGAGGGACCATTTGGCGACGCGGAGACCCTCTCCAAGGCCAAGAACACCTCCGTACAAGGCTTAGTCCAGGCGGGGATTCTCCATTCCAGGGGAGGAAAGGTGAGATTGCTGAAGCGTGACGAGCTTCCGGAAGATTGGGAGCCCGCTTCCGACCGGCGCTTCACCATCTGGGAGGCCACACAATACCTCATCAAAGCCCTTGAGGAGAGGGGCGAGCGGGGAGCTGCCGAGTTGCTGCGCACGCTGGAAGGATTAGGGGAAAGCGCCCGTGACCTGTCCTACCGGCTCTTCAACATCTGCGAGCGGAAGAAATGGGCCCAAGAAGCCCTGGCCTACAACAGCCTGGTCATCGCCTGGCCTGAGCTTGCCAAGCTGGCGAGGGCGATTCCGGTAAAAGTTGAGGAACAACAGGTTATGAGTGAATCGGAGTAGGTGGATAAGGATGGCCAAGACCAATCGTGAACGGGTAGGAGAGGGGCTTGAATTCCTGGCAAAGGGATTGGTCCCCTTTATAGAGAGGGAGATGAAGGCAGCCTACGGAAGCCACTGGACTGAGGAAGCAAAGGCCGTGCTGCGTCAGGCGCCAGGCGATGTCGAGCCCAACATCGAGGACCCCCATGCGGCACTAATGCTCTTATGGTATCGCTGGAATGAGGTCTTTTCGAAGACACTCGGCCACGCCGAGCGCAGCCTGGTGAGCTTGTTGCGTGAGTTCCGTAACCGCTGGGCACACATGGAGAACTTCAGCAGTGACGACACCTATAGTGCACTTGATTTCATCTCCCGCCTCTTGAGCGCCGTCTCGGCTCTGGAGGCCGAAGAGGTCGATAAGAGGAAGACCGAGGTCCTCCGGCTGCGTTTCGACGAGCAGCGGCGCTGGGAGGAGCGCAAGGCAACCGCTGCGCCCATCCAGGGCCAGCCCATGGGGCACCTGAGACCCTGGCGGGAAGTGGTAACCCCCCACCCTGATGTCGCCTCCGGCAGGTACCAGCAGGCGGAATTCGCGGCAGACCTATGGCAGGTCTATCGAGGTGAAGGAACCGACGAGTACAGGGACCCCATTGAGTTCTTCCACCGTACTTACCTTACCGAGAGCTTGAAAAGCCTGTTGGTGAACGCCCTCAGGCGCCTGGGCGACGGTGACGGCGACCCGGTGGTGAGACTTCAGACCAACTTTGGGGGAGGGAAAACCCATTCCCTCCTCGCCCTCTATCAACTCTTCTCGGGCGTCATACCCTCCGAGCTACCCGGGGTAGAAGAACTCCTGGCGGAGGCGGGTCTGAGCGTACCCGCAGGGGTGAAGCGCGCCGTCTTCGTGGGCACCAAGCTTTCACCTGGCCAAGTGCATATAAAAGACGATGGAACCGAAATCCGTACCATATGGGGAGAGATCGCCTGGCAGCTTGGGGGAAGGGAAGGCTATGAGCTGGTCAGAGAGGCGGACCAGACCTCAACAAACCCCGGCGAGGCCTTGAGGAAGCTTTTCAACAGCTATTCCCCTTGTCTTATCCTTATCGACGAATGGGTCGCCTATGCGCGCCAGCTGCACGAGGAAGGCGGCCTTCCCGCCGGTACCTTCGAGGCCCAGTTCACCTTCGCCCAGGCCATAGCCGAAGAGGTGAGGGCATCCAAGAAAGCCCTGCTGGTTTTAAGCATCCCGGCTTCGGAAAGCCCCAGTCCCCAAGAGGGACGGGAGAGAGTTAGCGAGATAGAGGTGGGAGGAGCAAAGGGCAGGGAGGCATTGACCAGGCTCAGCAACGCAATCGGAAGGGTAGAGGCAAGCTGGCGGCCAGCGAGCCCTGAGGAGAGCTTCGAAATCGTGCGCCGCCGCCTCTTCCAGCCTATCACTGACAACTCGCTCTTCGTGCACCGGGACCAGGTGGCCCGTGCTTTTCTGGACATGTATGGCAACCAACACCAGGAATTTCCCTCCGAATGCAGGGAGGCCAGCTACGAAAGGCGCATTAAGGCCGCCTATCCCATTCACCCCGAGCTCTTCGACCGCCTCTACAGCGACTGGTCCTCCCTGGAGAGGTTCCAGAGGACGCGAGGGGTATTGCGTCTTATGGCCACCGTGATCCATAGCCTTTGGGAGAAGGAAGACCACAACCTGCTCATCATGCCGGCCACCATCCCCATGGACGACTCCCGGGTGCGCTTCGAGCTCACCAGGTACCTGGAGGAGAACTGGGACCCCGTACTTGAACAGGAGATTGACGGAGAGCGCTCTCTCCCGCTCTCCTTGGACAGGGAGAACCCCAACTTGGGCCGCTTCTCGGCCTGCCGGCGGGTGGCCCGCACATTGTTCATGGGGTCGGCTCCTCTGCAGAGCCCAGACTCCACTGCTTCGCAAGGCACGGCTCACAGGGGTGTAGGGGAAGAGCGAATCAAGCTGGGTTGTTTGCAGCCGGGAGAGGGGATTGCTATATTCGGGGACGCACTGCGTCGCCTGACCGATAGGTCTAACTACCTATACATGGATGGACAGCGATACTGGTACGCAACTACACCAACGGTTAGCAGCCTGGCCAAGGACCGCGCAGGCAGATACGAGGAACACGATGTTTTCGAGACGATAAAAGAGAGGCTGCGCGGCGCGGCAGGTGAGCGGGACGATTTTTACCGTGTGCATGTGTGCGCCCAGAGCTCCGATATACCCGATGAGCGGGAAGCAAGGTTAGTCATCCTTGGTCCCGAGCACCCTCATTCGGCCCGGGATATGGAATCAGCAGCGCTGCACGAAGCTGCAGCCATACTGCAGTCAAGGGGGAACTTGCCCCGTACCTACAAGAACACCCTGGTCTTTCTGGCCGCGGATACGAACCAACTCTCCTACCTGGAGGATGCGGTAAGGAACTACAAAGCATGGGACTCCATTCTCCGTGACCGCGAGACGCTGAACCTGGATGTCTTCCAGACAAGAATCACCGAGAATAACTGCAGGTCTGCTGAAGGCGATGTAAGCGCCAAGCTCCCAGAAACCTATCAATGGCTACTTGTACCCGAACAGCTCAAACCCATGGAAGAAATGAGGTGGAGCGAGGTACGCCTGCAGGGACAGGATGCTCTGGCTGTCCGTGCTTCCAGGAAGATGAAGAACGACGGAACCCTCCTAGTCCAGTTCGGGGGGGTAAATCTACGCCATGAGTTGGACAACATCCCCCTCTGGAGGGAGAACCACGTGGACGTCAGGCAGCTCCTGGATGATTTCGCCACGTACCTTTACCTGCCGAGGCTCCGCAACGACGAGGTGCTTATCGGGTCGATACAGGACGGCTTGGCGGCGATATCGTGGCAGTTGGACACCTTTGCCTATGCCCAAGGTTGGGATGAGACGAAACAGAGGTACATGGGTCTGACGGCCGGAGAGCATGCAAGCGTAGTCGCCGACGGCATGAGCCTGGTCGTTCATCCCGAAGCGGCCTCCCGACAGATGGAGGAGGAGAGGGTACTGCAGGGTGCATCGGTTGGGAGTGGTGGGGATGAAGCAGGCGGTGGCTCGGGCACTGGAGCCACGACCGAAGATGAAAAGGAAGCAGGGGGGGAAGCCCCAGCACCGAGACGCTTCCATGGCTCTATTAGGATAGACCCTGTGCGCATCAACCGCGATGCGCCCACGGTCTCGCAGGAGGTGATCCAGCACCTGCTGGCCTTGAGCGACGCAAGGGTTGAGGTGACCCTGGAGATAGTGGCAGAGCTCCCCGAGGGGGCATCCCAGGACACCATCCGCACGGTATGCGAGAACTGTAGGACCTTGGGATTCGATGACGGTTTCGGCTTCGAGGAAGAGTGATGTAATGATAATCGAAGTGTATCAATCATGCTGACCTGAGGAGGCTAAGATGGGGCTGGAAACCCTTTCCGTGAGCGAGATAGTCGAATGGTCGGTTTCAAAGAAGATGGATATTCCTGAGTTTCAGCGCCAGTTCGTATGGGACCCCGAGCAGGTGAAGTTGCTGGCGGAATCGCTCTATCGTGAGTACCCTGTAGGCTCTTTCCTGTTCTGGGATTCAACCGAATACGCAGGCTCTAAAACGGCCATGGGCTCGGAAATATCTTTATGGATTGTCGATGGTCAGCAGCGAACCACCGCCTTGGCCTTGCTCCTTAATAAAAAGCCTTACTGGTGGCCTTCCGCCGATGAATGGAACAAGGCGCTTCAGAGATACGACCCCATGGTCAACGTGCTTTCCGAGGACGAACAACTCGATTTTGCCCTGGCCAACCCTATAAGGAGAAAAGATCCCCGCTGGGTCAGCATAAGAGAGGTGCTGAGCGTACCAGATGTAGAGCAGCTCACCAGATTTGCCCAGCAGATAGCTTCCGGCATTGAGACGGAGGCGGAAAAAGCGATGGAGCTCTTCCCCAAAATACACGCCCGCCTCAACCGCCTGTGGCAAATCCGGAACCAGCCCATTCCCCTGATGAAGATAAGGCATGAGGTAGAGGACGTAGCGGAGATATTCGCCCGGCTAAACCAGGCCGGCACCAGGGTCAAGGAAGCAGACGTAATCCTGGCATTGGCTTCCGTAAAGAACCCCAACTGGATAAGAGAAGAATACATGCCCTTTCAAGAAGACCTGGAGGAAAAGGGCTGGGAGTTGGATGCCGGTATCTTTATCAGGACGTTAACAAGTATTGGGGCAGGAAGGGCGAGGCTTATCGAGGTATCGAGGGATTTCTGGGAAGAAGAGTCGCTCATGCCTGTATGGGAACAATGCAAGGTGACGACAGCCGAAGTAATTAAGAGGATGGCGGAGTTCGGTATCCTCAATGGAGACCTACTCCCATCAAAGAACAGCTTGACACCTCTTTTCGCGCTTCACCATAAGTGGAAGGGAAGTCCTTCCTACGATTTCAAGAAAGCCCTCTATTGGTTCCTGCTGGCAAACCGGGATGGGCGTTACAGTGGGAGCTCAATCACAAACATGAACGAGGATGTAAGGGCACTCAACGAGGCGGATAATTTTGATTCGGCACTGGAAAGATTGTTGGGTCGCCTTCGTGTCAACGACGTCGTGGATGAAGACGAATACCTGGGCAGATATGACCGTGCCGGAAACAGGTTCTACCGCCTGCTTTATTTCATCAACATATTCAACAACGGGGCTAAGGACTGGGTTGACCATTCCTTGCTAGGTTACGACAAGACAGGGGGCGCTTTGCTCAAGGGTTTTCAGCCCAACTGGCACCACATCTTCCCGCGGTCTCTTCTGAAAAAGAATGACTTTCCCGAGGATGAAGTCCAGGCTATGGCAAACATCACCGTACTTAACGAAAGGACAAATGTGCTTAAGCTGATTTCCTTGAGGCCTGAGCAGTACATAGAAAAGTTCAAAATGACCAAAGAGGAACTTTCCGGGCATGATATTCCCGATGGTTTCCTAGCAAGTGTCCCCGGTAAGTGGGATGGAGGTACAAGTGACCCCAGTGACCAGCTGAAAAAAGACTGGGACATCGGAAGATTCAGGGACTTCATTATCGAACGGGCCACCATTTTAGGGAAAAAGAGCACGGCGATTCTGCAGGGATTAAAAGGGTGAGAAAAAGCGTATAGATAGAGAAAACGTAACTGCTCAGGTCACCTGACCGATACCGACATTACCCTATCCTAATCCTCGG
>CAZQFX010000002.1:24314-40936 GCA_964592775.1 uncultured Actinomycetota bacterium | reverse complement strand
AGGAGCGCAACACAGCGGGCGGGGATGCAGCGGCGGTCGAATGCGAGCGTATTTACGTATCGGGGTACTAAGCAAGGGGGTAGACATATCTGAATATGGTCTCGAACAGGACCCGCTCCATATTATTGCAATGGATACCTCTGACTTAGATAATCCAAAGCCAATCTATCAATACGATTTCAATTATCGCATTCAGAAAGATGGCGTCTTTGTGGATGATATACACAATGGAGGTGGTTATTGCAATATTTCTATATCTGCGGAAGACGGCAAAAAACTATCATTCTCCCTTCCTAAAAGCAAATCAAGCATTAAAGACAAGAAAATAGTTGAAAAGAAAATCGAAAAAGAGAAGGCAATCGAACTGGCAATCGATCATGCACCAGTAATTAAGGAGAGGAAGCAGGTACCCGTGCCGAAAAATAGCGAAGTTGAAATGAGGTATATGTTAGGTGGCAACACTCTTGTGCCGTATTGGACTGTAAGGGTAGAGGTTTATGAAGGAAGTTATCGGGTTTCAGGAGTCAATATATCAATAAGCGCCGCAGACGGGAGCGTTATTATGGAGGCAAATTTCTGATAGCGATTGCGACAAGCCATATCAGTAATCCGTTGTAATGACTGCCCCCTGTGCCTAATGGCAGGGGGTAGGTTCTCCACAATATCAGTTGAACAAGTATCAACCACGGCCCTCCTTATTTGTTTTCAAGTGCGAAAAATCCGGGTTATCAACAGTAACCCACGAGCTGCGTGCATATCCATTATGGGAGCCGGCGAGGATCGGGCGGTGGAGCTCAGAGTCGGGCGGATTCCAGGTCCTCGGGGGTGTTTATGTTGAAGAAGGAGCGGGAGGTGGGGTCGCACGCGGCGATCACGTCCTCCTCGAGATAGCGCACGTCGAGTTCCTGGATGAGTTCGTGTATCTTCAGGCGCCCCTCCTCGATGCGGGCGCGCGCCCTGTCGCGGATGTCGCGCCGGTAGACGGCGAAGAGGGGCTCGATGTACTCGCCGCGGCGCGGGACCACGGCATCGACTCCCCGCGCCTCCGCGAGCATGCGGCGGATGAGCCGCGAACTCGGGTAGGGCATGTCGCAGGCCATGACGAAGACGTAGGGCGCCGGCGAATGCCGCAGCGCGGTGTAGATGCCCACCAGGGGCCCCTTGCGCGGTATGAGGTCCTCCACCACCTTCACATGCCCGTTCCCGGCCGTGGCCGGGGGGGAGTCGCCGCCGTGCACGACCAGCAGGACAAGGGGAAAGATATCCCGCAGGAAGAGGATTATGCGGTCCAGCAGCATGCACCCGTCGACCTGCAGCCGGGCCTTGTCCATACCCAGGCGTTTTCCCTGCCCCCCTGCCAGGACCGCCGCGGCGAAATCCTCCTGCGGAGGGGAAGCGATACCTCCGTCCGTCACCGTTCTATCCTCCGGGGATGCGTGTGGGCGTTGAACCTCCTGCCGTCGGAGAACCCGATAACCGTGAGGTCGGCGGCATCGGCCACGCGCAAGCCCAGTGAGGTGGGCGCGGCCATGGACACGAGCACCGGTATCCCGACCCTTACAGCCTTCAGGGCCATCTCGTAGCTGACGCGGCCCGAGAGCACCAGCACCTTGTCGTCGAGGGATATGCCGCGCAGGGCGCACCATCCCACCGCCTTGTCCAGCGCGTTGTGCCGGCCGACGGTAATGGGGTCAGGTCTTGTTTTTTGCTACCCCGTGGGGTATTTTATCATCTATTTCATGCAGAACGGTCGGCATGGACCGCGAACGCGTATACCCGGGGGCAGCAGAAAACAGGAGCCTATAAAACAGGAGCCTATTGTATTGGCGCCAGGGTGGGTCAAGCCAGCAGTTCGCGCGCCTTGCGGGCGGCCTCGAAGGCGTTGGGCGCGTAACCGTCGGCCCCCGACCGGTCCGCGAACTCCTGGGTGACCGGCGCTCCCCCCACCATGATCACCGCGCCGGAGTCCTCCGCCCGCACCGCCTCGATGACCTCGGGGATGCGCTGCATGGTGGAGCTCAGCAGGGCGGACAGGCCCAGGATATCCGGCCGGTGCTCGCGGTAGGCCTCGACGAACTTGTCCGTCTTCATGTCCTCGCCGATGTCCACCACCTCGAAGCCCGTTCCCTCCAGACACATGCGCACCAGGTTCTTGCCTATGGAATGGATGTCCCCGTGCACCGTGCCCAGCACCACCAGCCCGCTGCCGCGCTCGCCCGCCGCCAGGCGGGGCTTCAACGCCTCCATGCCCCGCTGCATGGCCTCGGCGGCCACGATGAGCTCGGGGATGAAGGCCTCGCCGCGAGAGAAGCGCACCCCGATGTCCTCCATGGCCGGCATCATGACATCTTCCAGGATCTTCCTTGGTTCGACTCCCCCCCGAAGCGCCTCCTCCACCAGCCTCCGGGTCTCCTCCTCCTCTCCCCCGATGATCGCCTTGCCGATATTTTCCAGTATCTCCCGCATTTCCAAGCCTCCTCGCTCCTGCGCGCTCAGGGAACAGCCCTCAAATCTTCGTCTCCGCGCCCCAGCCCGCCGACTTGGGCTAGGACTCCTAACCGTCCACGTCGATGGGATAGACGCCGTACTTCCGCGCCGCCCGTACCATGGCGATATAGTTCTCCGGTCTGCATCCGGGATGGATGGAATTGGAGGAGCTGATGACGTATCCACCCCCCGGCGCCGCAACCCGTATGGTTTCCTTCACGCTCTCCTCCACCTCCTCCTCGCTGCCGAAGGGCAAAAGGTAGGTGCAGTCGATATTGCCCAGTATGCACAGGCGGTCTCCGTACTTTCGCTTCACCTCGCCTATATCCATGCACTGGGGTTGCACGGGGTGGAAACCGTCGAATCCCGCGTCCACGATGCCGTCCATGATCGGCCACATGTTTCCGTCGGAGTGCTTTATAATGAGCAAGCCGCGGCGATGGGCGTGCGCGGTTATCTGCTGGTGGTAGGGGAAGACGTACTCCTCGTACTGCGCTGGCGACATGAGGGTGGTCTGGTTGAAAGCCAGGTCGCCGTCGAGGGCGATGATGTCGGCGCCGTTGTCGGCGGCCATGTCGACGACCTCCAGGATGTAGTCCGTGGCCACCTGGGCGAGGTCCTTGACGAAGGAGGGGTTCTTCACGTAGTGGTAGAGAAGCTTTTCCATGCTCCCCAGCAGGCTCCAGCTCTCGCGGAAAGGTCCCGGCTGCACCAGCACCTGGGCGACGTCGGAGCCGAGGTTCCCAACCGCGGCCATGAGCATGAGGAAATCTGTGGGCTGGGGATGGTATACCTTCAACCCTCGTAGGTCAGAGGGACTGGAGACGGGGCCTCCCACCGCGGTGGCCTCCCCCTCCTCGCTCACGCGCAGTATCCTGCCCCAGCCGTCCCTGACGTGCTCCACGTCCACGGGCTCCGTGCCCAGCAGGCCGATAGAGGTGATGCCGTCCAGCTCCAGCTCCCTCGCCACCGTGAAGAGGGTGTTTAGGAGCTTTACCTTCTCCTCCATGGTCATCTGCTGGGCGAACTTCATGGGTGGAAGGTCATCGGTGTAAAACTTTCCCAGCTTGATGATGGACTCCTCGTTGAAGGCCATCTCCCACACCGGCACCCGGTCCGGCTCCCGGCGGGTAACGGCCGTCAGCATGCGCTCTTTTCCGGTCATGATCCTACCTCCCAGCATGAACCCAGGTTCTCACGAAGCCTTTGCCCGCTTCATTGTAGCACACGCCGGTCCTGCCCGAGCTGTCCCGGCGATACGTCCGGAATACCCGCCTCCATGACCATGAGGTCCTCGATGGAGTTGATGTTGAAAAAGGAGCGGAAGCTGGGGTCGCAGGCGGCGATCTCCTCCTCGTCCAGGTAACGCACGTCCAGCTCCCGTATGAGCTCGTGTATCTTCAGGCGCCCCTCCTCGATGCGCTTCAAGGCCCGTTCGCGCACCTCGCGGGCGTAGACGGCGAACAGGGGCTCGATGTATTCGCCGCGGCGAGGCACCACGGCGTCAACTCCCCTCGCCTCCTCGAGCATGCGCCGGATAAGGAGCGTGCTGGGGTAGGGCATATCGCAGGCCATGACAAAGACGTACGGGGCCGTCGAGTGCTGAAGCGCGGTGTAGATGCCCACCAGCGGGCCCTTGCCGGGGATGAGGTCGGAGACCACCCTGACCCGGTCTCCCCCCTCCGGCAACGGCGGGGAGTCGCCGCTCTGAACCACCAGCAAGACCTCCGGGAATATCCCGAGCAGGGCGAAGACGATGCGGTCCAGGATCATGCACCCCTCGACCTGCAGGCGCGCCTTGTCCATGCCCAGGCGCTTTCCCTTCCCGCCGGCAAGCACCGCCGCCGCGAATTCGTTCTCCCACGCCTTACCCGCATCCCGGTCCTTCACGACACTATCCTCCAGGGATGCGTGTAGACGTTGAACCTCCGGCCGTCCGAGAAGCCCACCACTGTCAGCCCCGCCGCCTCCGCTACCCTCAAGCCCAGGGAGGTGGGGGCGGCCATGGACACGAGCACGGGCACTCCCACCCGCGCCGTCTTCAAGGCCATCTCGTAGCTGACGCGCCCGGAGAGCACCAGGACCTTGTCCTCGAGGGTTATGTCGTGCAGGGCGCACCAGCCCACCGCCTTATCCAGGGCGTTATGCCTGCCCGCGTCCTCCGCGACCACCGCCGCTTCACCACCGGCGGTGAAGACGCCCGCGCCGTGGGTCCCCCCCGTGCCCCGGAAGACCTCCTGGCGCCGGGTCAGTTCCTCGCCCAGGCCGTAGATCACCGTTTCCCCGACGCGCAGCGCGCTGGTCACCTCCCCCTCGTGGTAGTCCTCGATGGCCGAGATGTCCGCCCCGCCGCAACCTGTTCGCACCAGGTAAACGGCGGAGAAGCGCTCCCGTTCCCCCGGGTCCTTGATCTCCAGCTCCACCACGTTCCCCCGATCCAGGGCGGTGTCCTCAACCTCGCCTCCCCGTCCGAGCTCCCGCTCCATGCTCCCGCAGTGCTTTAGCAGCATCACCTGCGAAACGCTGCCCATCACCTTCTCGGTCAGGCAGAAGCCCACGGCGAGCTCCTTGTCCATTCCGGGCATGCGCATGAGGGCAACGAGGGGCATCCCGTTGACCTTGATCTCCAGGGGGAGTTCCACCACCACGCGATCGGGAAGGCTCTCGCGCTCCCCGCCGCGCCTGTACCTTTCCGTGTGCCGTGAGATCGTGGACATACCGCCGCCTTTCCTCCTACGCCCCCCTATCATAGGGGGCGGCCCGGCCGCCTATCAATGTCCGAAAACAGGCTTCCCTCCTTTCCGGGACGCCGCGTCGGCATGCCGAACGTCAATACTTGTGCCTGGGCCGCGTGTATCCGCGCGCCGAACGCGATGATCGTCGCGGGTACAGCGCGTTTCGTTACGAGAAGCTGGTCGCCGTTGCGCAACGTCCGCATCGCGGTCGCCGGCAAGTCCGCTCTTCCCGTAAGGGGCGGGAGGCCCGCCCTCATGTAGCATCGCTTTCCGGATATTTTTCAACTCATGGACTAAGGAGGAAGGGCTATCCTTTTCATAGTAATTCATGAGGCACTCATGCCCTTCCGGTCCCGGGCGGGCAGCCCGCATGCCATCAAGCCCCAACGCGTGCTCCGCCCGCACCGAAGGGGTGACAGGGAACTATTTCCAGCATGTCCCCGGGCTCTGTTCCCGTGGCGGCGGCCTTGCCGGGGGGCAGCTCAATGGCGGCTGTGGCTTTCAACACCAGGGCGCCCAGGCGGCACGGCTTCATCGCCTTCGCCACGTGCAGCACCCGCATGTGCTTGTCCACGAAGACCGCGTCTATGGCATAGCGCATTCCGAAGGTATGCACCTGCCGGCAGGGCACTATGACCAGGCCGCGTCCGTCCTCGAGGGAATCGGTGCCCAGCAGCCCGCGCCGCCGCGTGCCCGGGGTTTCGGCGACCGCCGCCCTCTCCGCCAGGACGGTGCCGCGCGTCAGGTTCACCATCTTCACTTCCCGCATGTACGAAGGATATACCCTGGACCGCAAGGGAAAAAGGTTCTTATGCAATAAGAGTGGGCGACTAGAGGAAGAGGATGGTCAAGTCAGGCCGAGTTGTCATGCCTGGGGTTAGGCCGCCACGGTAGGCCTGAGCCAAAGCCACTCACACTTTTTTACGGGGGGACACATTGCCTCGTTTCTTACGAAGCTCCTTGCGTGTAGGCATGGCCCCAGGTGTGGAAAATTGAGGGCCGAACCTGTTCGCCCCATTGACCGGGGCGGCGTTAGCAATAAGAATAAATGCTGGGATACGAGAAGGAGGCGATATGGAGGACCTGTATTCCCGTCTGCTGGAAGGGGACAGGCGCGCCGTGGCCAGGCTCATCACCCTGGTGGAGAACGGCGATCCCGCGGCCTCTGGCCCCATCAAGCGCCTGCACGAGCACACCGGGAAAGCCCATATCGTGGGCATCACCGGGGCTCCGGGCGCCGGCAAGAGCACCTTGGTATCGGCTCTCGCCAAGGTGTTGCGGTCCATGGACAAGTCGATAGGCATCATAGCCGTCGACCCCACGAGCCCTTTTTCGGGCGGCGCCATCCTCGGCGACCGCATACGCATGCAGGACCTCGCCACGGATCCCGAGGTCTTCATCCGCTCCATGGGCACCCGTGGCTCCCTGGGCGGCATTTCCGTCGCCACCAACGACGCCGTGAACATCCTGGACGCCTTCGGCAAGGACGTGGTCATCGTGGAGACGGTGGGCGCCGGGCAGGTGGAGGTGGACATCGTCAAGCTCGCCCACACCTCGGTCGTGGTCGCCATGCCCGGCGCGGGCGACGAGATCCAGGCCATCAAGGCCGGCATCATGGAGATCGGAGACGTTTTCGTGGTCAATAAGGCCGACCGCGAGGATGCGGGACGGACCTATACCGAGATCCTCATGATGCTGGAGATGTCGGAGCGCAGGAACGGGCGCATGCCCGCGCTCCTGCGCACCGTGGCCACCACGGGGGATGGCGTGGAGGAACTGGCGCAGGCCCTGCTGGACCACTACCGCTACCTCGAGGACGAAGGACTGCTGGAGAAGAAGGCCAGGGAACGCATCGTCGCGGAGCTGCTGGAGATAATAAACCGGCAGGTGGAGAGGACGTTCACACGCGTCTTGCAGGAGGATCCCGAGATGGTGGAACTCATACGCAAGCTGGTGGAGACACGGGAGATCGATCCCCATACCGGGGCCACCATGGTCATCGGGCACCTGATGAAGAAGGGCGCCGTTTGAGGGAACGTGGCGCAGTCCCCTCTTTTCAACACAGGTGCCACATCACGGCTCTCGCGACCAACCGGCAAGGGAGTCCGTCCACGTCCCACTTCGATCGGAGAGTTGCGGATGCAGCGTTATTCGCGCCCCAGGCAGTTGATGCTTATCGCGCTGGCGGCGGCCATCCTGGCCAGCGGCTTGGCGTCCGCCTTGCTGATCTGGCAGGCCAGGTCGTCCTCCACTCGGGAGGTCCTCGACACCGGGGCGGTACGCGGCATGGCGACCGGGGTCCTGGGCAACACCGCAGCGATCGCAGAGGAGTGGGTAGCCCCCGACCTTCCCGCCAACCCGAAGAGCCTTTCCATTCAGCAGCAGGAATCCCTGGCCCTGCTATCGGGTGAGGCGGACCGCGCCACCGAACTCGCGGGCGAAGTGCGGGAGCTCTCGGCGGACCAGGAAGCCGCGCCACTCCAGGACCTGGTCGACGAGCTGGCCTCCCTCAGCCGGGCGCAAGATCTCCTGGAGAGGAGCCTGGCACGGATCGGAGCAATACCGGCCAGTCCCTCATGCCGCAAGGTCGCGGCACCAGCAAAGGATGAAAACAGCTTCGCGCCATGAATGGGAAACGAGATATGGTACCGCAAAGGCTATTTTCGGAACAGCCTGAAACCTCTCGAGGCCGCCGACGAAGCATACCGCCGGGGACGCGAGACGCTGGTCATGGCCGTGGAATCCCACAACCATGCGGTAGCCGCCGGCTCCATATCCTTCGCGGATGCTCGCCGGAAGGCCTCGTCCGCCGCCTCCTCCCTGCAACAGGTCGAGTCGTCGCTTTCCGCGATGCGGTTGGAAGGGCTGGACCTGGGGGTGGCTTCAACCTCCGTGGCCTCGCTCGAGAGCACGGCGCAGAAGTTCATCGAGGCGTGCCGGAAGGGGGAGTCTAACGATGCCGCCGGACACAACCGCCTCATGGCCGAGGTTCAGAGCGAGCTTTCGGCTTCCTCCGCGGCCACCCCCCCCTCGATCGACGTTCTCTCCTGGCTTCGGCCTCAACTGGAGAGCCTGATGCGGCCCGTGCTCGACGACCTCGAGGAAGTCCGCGCCCTCCTGAACGGCACGTAAGACGCAGGCCCTTGCCCCGGGAGGGCGGGCGTCCTCGACCATCCCCGACCCTTGTTCACCGCACTCCCCGGGAAAGGCCCGCAAGGAGAGGCCCCGCCTGGGGGCGGGGCTCGTGTTCATTATCCGTTAATCGGCACTAGGCGCAGTAGAGGTATTCGTCGACCAGTTTCTGGATCTCCGCCGTATTGCCGTAGAGGCGCTCGCTGAGATCCGCGTCACTGTAGCTCCTCAACAACTCCACCGTCCCGTCGATGACCGCGGGCGAGAACACCCCGTCCTTTTCATAGATATCGCGGTCGTCCAGGAGGCACTGGGCGGATTCCCAGCACGATGCGGGTAGTTGGGGCAGCTTTTCCTGAATGCTCTTGTGCTCGTCATCGAAGATGTTGACGTCCACGTACAGATTCTGCGCGTATTCAAGGGCGTTATCCATCTGGAGGCCGTGCCTCGCCGCGACGACGAGCCCGGCGAGAAGGTAGTGGACGCTCGCCGAACCGTCGGGCGCGCGGAACTCGATGGTCTGCTTCTCGCCCTGCGTCTCGAATTCGCTCGTCTCCTGCGGATTCGCGTCCCTGACCATGTCGCTGACACCCAGCCATCCCAGGGGCACCCTGACCAGGGTCGAACGGTTACGGTCTCCCCAGCAGATGTTGGTGGGCGCTTCCTGGTGAGGCACCAGCCTGAGGTACGAGAGGGGTATGGTGTTGCCGAAGGCGGTGAGGGACTTGGCCATCCTGAGGTATCCGGCGATGGCCTTCTTGGCCGTGTCGCTCAGGCGCCCGCCCTCCACGAGGACGTTCTGCTTCCCCTTGACCAGCCTGGTGTGGATGTGCAGGCCGCTGCCCGCATGTCCGACGACGATCTTGGGAGCGAAGCTGATGGGAACGCTGTGCTTGTACCCCATCATCCTGAGGATGGACTTGGCTATGACCAGCTGGTCGGCGGCATCCTCCACCGATACCGGCTGGAACTCTATCTCGTGCTGCTCCATCTCTTGGTCCTCTTCGCTGATGAAACCGACCTCGGTGTGGCCGTACTTTATGCGTCCACCGGATTCGGCGATGGTCTTCATGGCCTCGTAGCGGAGCTGCTCCCACTTGGAGAAGGGGGGCGATTCGTGGTACCCCTTCTGGGGATCCGTGGGATAGACCTCGTGCTTGTCGGAGAAGACGTAGTACTCCAGCTCCCCCAATGCCTCGAACTGCATGCCCGTCGCGGCCTTCAGGGATTCGGCCGCCTTTCTCAAGACGTTCTCCGGCGAGCTCGGTAGCGGCTCGCCGTCCTTGGTGTAATAGGAGCAGAGCAGGTCGACCGTCGGCCTGCTCGCGAAGGGATTGACATACGCGGTCTTGTAGCGCGGGATGACATAGAGGTCGCTCGAGGCCGCGTCGATGTAGGAGAACAGGCTCGAACCGTCCACCCGTTCCCCCCCAGAGAGAAGTATGTCCAGGTCATCCTTGCTGTTGATGACGAAGTTGAGCTGCTTAAGCCTGCCGTCGCCTCCGACATAGCGGAAGCTGATCATCTCTATGTTGTTGCCCTCCACGAACCTGATGATGTCACGCTTCGTGAACTCCTCGGGGGGCTTGCCCAGGAACCGCACGAGGCGGTTGGGGTTCATCTCGATATCCATCCGTGTACCTCCAGTCAGAACACCGGTCTGCTTTTTACCGGAACCCGTTTAAGAGGTGATTTTATTCGCTGGTAGAACCGGGGTCAAGTTATTAGCCCCGGTATGGATGGTACGGTCGCTAGCAAGCGCTCCTCTTGTCCGGTCAGGCCGTGGCTCACCGTTCATTTGTTTGCGGCCTACGAGAAGCGGAAGAGTATGACGTCGCCGTCACGCAGGGAATAGTCCCTTCCCTCCACCCGCACCGCTCCCTTGTCCCTCGCGGCGTGAAAGGAGCCGTGTGAAAGAAATTCCTCCCAGCCGATCACCTCGGCGCGGATGAAACCTCTCTCCATGTCGGTATGGATCCTCCCCGCCGCCTGCACGGCGGTGCTGCCTTGCCGCAGCGGCCAGGCACGGCACTCCCCGGACTCAGTGGTAAAGAAGGTTATCAAGCCCAGAAGATAGTAACAGCGGGAGGCGAACTCATCGAGGCCCAGGGTGTCTATGCCGTATGCGTCGAGGAACTCCCGCACCTCGCCGGGCTCCAGCTCCTCGATCTCCGCCTCCAGCTTGGCGCTGAAGGCCACCAGTTCCGCGCCCTCGGCGGCGGCTACCTCCCGTACCGCCCGAAGCAGCAATCCGTCCTCTCCCAGTTGCTCCTCCCCCAGGTTGGCCACGTAGATAACCGGCTTGGCGGTGAGCAGGAAGAGGTCCGCGACGGTCTCTCTCTCCTGCGGCGCGAGTTCCTGCATGCGCACCGGCACCTCGCGGTCCAGTTCCGCCTCCACCTTCTCCAGGAGCTCGAGCTCGCGTGCCTTGTCGCGGTCGCCCGACCTGGCCGCCTTGGCGATCCTCCCCTTGCGCCTCTCCACCGCGGCCAGGTCGGCCAGGATGAGCTCGGCGTTCACCACCGCTATGTCGCGCTCCGGCTCTATCTCGGCCCGCACGTGCGCCACGTCCGGGGAGGTGAAGCAACGCACGGCGTGGGCCAGGGCGTCCACCTCCCGGATATGCGCCAGGAACTGGTTTCCGAGCCCTTCGCCTCGGTGGGCCCCCTCCACCAGCCCCGCGATGTCCACCAGCCTCAGGTCGGCCGGGACCACCCTGGAACACCCGGCCGCCGAGGCCACCCTCTCCAGGCGCCCGTCAGGCACCAGGGCCACGCCGTAGTTGGGATCGACGGTGGAAAAGGGGTAGCCCGCCACCTGGGCCCCCGCCCGCGTCATGGCGTTGAATATCGTCGATTTGCCGGAGTTCGGCAGGCCGATTATCCCGATCTGCAGGGCCATTCCGCCTCCTTTCGCAATATCATAACCCACTCACCGCCGAAATGCCGTCAGGCCGCTGGTGGCAAGGCGGGATGCCGGGGCGGGCATTATCAAGTTTGGCCACTTCTATTTCGATATAAAACAGGACGTTGAAAAGGGGATTACCAGTATGAAGTCGGCCAAGCTTCTTCCGCTATCCCACTGGATAGCCTTCCTCGTTGTGGGCTTCTATCCCCTGTACTCCGGGGAAGAGATAGAGTACTGGCCATGGATAGTCACCACCGCGGTGATGGCCGTATTGGGCGCGGGCTATCACGTGGCGCGCTGGCGGCGCATGAGCGTTAACGTCGGGTGGTGGGGCATCTCCCTGCTGGGGATCGACGCCGCCTTTGTCTGTTTCCTCATATACTTCAGCGGCGGGATCGCCAGCCCTCTCTTCCCGCTGCTCTTCCTGTTATGCGCGACCGCTTCGCTGTACGACCGCTGGACCAAGGCGCTTTTCCTGGCGGGCGTGATCAGCGCCGGCTATACCGCCGCCTGTATCGGCCAGGGGCTCGAACTCGCGGCTGACGGCTCCCGCCTGCTCATCAACGTGGTCATCCTCCTTGGCGCCTGCGTCATCCTCTCGTATCTCGCCGAGCTCGACCGGCGAGAGCACGGCAAGGCGGAACGGGTGGAGGCCCTCTACGAGCTCAGCTCCGCGCTGATGGAGAAAGTCGATTTGAAGGAGACCCTACACTACCTCCTGTCCTCCACTTCTTCCTTCTTCCAGACCGACGTCTGCTCCGTCCGCCTTCTGGACCGCAATACCGGGAGCCTGGTGCTGGAGGCCTCCGGCGCTTCCCCGGATGAGCTGGACGAGCAGATCGAGATCGCGGTCGGCGAGGGGTTCATCGGCTGGGTGGCGCGGGAGAAACGCCCCATCCTGCTCAACGACGTAACCAGGGACCCCCGCTTCGCATATTTCCCGCAAGCGCGCAAGAAGGTCCGCTCCGCCCTGGCGGCTCCCATCATGGTGGGAGGAGAACTCATGGGGGTGCTCAGCTTCGCCAGCACCCAGCCGCGCGTCTTCACCTCCGAGGACCTGCAGATGCTGGTGACCATCTCCAACCTGGCCGCCTCCATCATCGCCCGCGCCGAACTCTACCAGATGGTGCTTTCCCGCAGCGAGGTGATAGTGGGCAGCATGAGCAGCGGGCTCCTGGTCACCGATTCCGCGGGCAAGGTGGTCATGGCCAACCAGGCGTCACGGGACATGTTGGGATTGGGGAACGCCCCCTTCGGCATGTCGCTGCGCGAACTCCTGGAGCCGGCGCTCCTGGACCTGGATGCCCTGTGGGGATACATGGAGGGAGACATCGGTTCCCCGCACGGGCATCAGCACGAGCGCCTGGAGGTGCGGCTGCGGGGCACGACGGAGCGCATCCTCTCCGTGAGCGTTTCGCCCATCCGGGCCGGCTACGAACCGAACAGCGGCTCGGTGGTCATCCTCGAGGATATCACCGAGCGGGTCAAGGTGGACGAGATCCGCGACGATCTCATGCTGCTCATCGCGCAGCGGGTGGAGGAGCAGACCGCCCTCTACGAGGTAGGCAGGTCGCTCATCGACGAAGTGGATACGCGCAACCTCCTGGAGTTTCTGCTGGACAAGGCGGTGGACCTGGTGGACGCGGAGCTGGGCGTGCTCTCCCTGCGCGAGGGGGAGGGATTCTTCCGTGTAAAGGCGGTGCACGGCCTCGAAAACGGCAACCTGGGGCTGACTTTTCGGCAGGGCGAATATCTTCCCGGCATAGCCGCGGCGGAGGGGACGCCGCTGCGGCGCCCCGAGATCGATCCCGCCAGCGCGGCTCCCTGGGGGGGTGGACTCGACTTCACCATATCTTACCTGGCCGCCCCGATAACCTGGCAGGGTGTGGCCACGGGAGTCATAGAGGTCGTCTCGCCTTCGTCGTACCGCGTCTTCGGGGAGGACGACCTGCGGCTGCTGGGCCTGTTCGTAAACCAGGCCGCTATCGCGATGGAGAACTCCAACCTGTACCGCCTCATTACCGAGGACCAGCGGCGCATGGAGGCCATGCTGCATTCCATCAACGACGGCGTCATCGCCTTCAACAACGACGCACGTGTCATCCTGGTCAATGCGGCGGCGGAGAGGATCCTGGGCCTCCCGCCCTTCCCGCAGACGGACAACCGCCACGTCAAGGAGGTCATCCGCCACCCCGACCTCGCCAGCATCTTCCTGAAGAGCCTCAACACCAGGATGGAGATGGAGGAGGAGATCGGCCTCGGTCCCCCGGAGAAGAGGATCCTGGAGATCGAGACCTCCCTTATCGAGACCAGCCCCGGCGAACACATGGGCATCATCGCGGTCATCCGGGACGTAACCGCCCTGCGCGAGCTGGAGCAGGCCAAGTCGGACTTCGTCTCGACGGTATCCCACGAGCTGCGTACGCCGCTCACGTCCATCAAAGCATATACGGCGACCCTGCGCCGCCGCGACGTGGAGTTCGACGAAGACACCCGCCAGGAGTTCCTGCGGGTGATCGAGGACGAGACGGACCGCCTTACCCGGCTGGTATCCGATATCCTGGATGTATCCCGTATCGAATCCGGAAAACTGGAACTGAAAAAGCGCGATTTCGATCTCTCCCGGCTGGTTCGCATCATCATCGGAAAACTGCAGTCGCAGTTCTCGAATCATGTCATAAAGCTCGCCTCCCCGGAGAGCATCGAACCGGTATGCGCCGATCCCGACAAGATCGAGCAGGTCATCGTGAACCTGGTGGACAACGCGGCAAAGTACTCCCCCTCGGGAGGGGAGATAATAATCGCCCTCGCGGCCCGGCAGCGAGGCGTCGATTGCGGCGTGAGCGACAGGGGGGTCGGCATTCCCGAGGAGCACCTGCCGCATATATTCGAGAAGTTCCACCGCGTGGACAACCGCGCCACGCGCGAGGTATACGGGACCGGGCTCGGCCTCTACGTCAGCAAGAGCATCGTGGAGGCGCACGGCGGAACCATCTGGGTGGAGAGCGAGCTCGGAAAGGGCAGCACTTTCCGCTTCACGCTTCCGCTTTCCTCCCACGCCGATAGCGTGGATGATGCCGGCTGCTCTCCGCCATGAGATGGAGAGGAGGAAGGGTGAGAGGAGTTCACATGGACGAAACCATAGAGAACCCCATCAAGGTCATGGTGATCGACGATGAGAGGAATATCCTCGATATCATCAAGTTCAACCTCGAGGTGGAGGGGTACGAGGTCGTCACCTCCCGGGACGGCGAGGAAGCGCTGCGGCTCGTATACGAGCTGTCTCCCGACCTCATACTGTGCGACATCATGATGCCGGAGCTGGACGGCCTGGAGGTCTGCCGCCGCCTCAAGGCGGACGGCAGGACGAACCATATACCCGTGGTCATGCTCTCCGCCAGGACGCAGTCGCAGGACAAGGTGGCGAGCATCGAGGCCGGGGCCGACGACTTCATCACCAAGCCGTTCGACTTCTCGGACCTGGTGGCCCGCATCACCATCAACCTCATACGCACGCGGCAGAAAAGGGACGTGAGCCCCCTTACCGGCCTTCCCGGCGGCATATCCATCGAAGCGGAGACGAAGAGGCGTATAGCCAAGAGTCTCCTCTTCGCCACGCTGTATATCGACATGGACAACTTCAAACCCTTCAACGATATCTACGGTTTTCCCAACGGCGACAGGGCGATAAGGATGCTCTCCGCCATCGTGGACAACGCGGTGAAGAAGCTCGGGAACATGGACGACTTCATAGGACACGGCGGCGGAGACGATTTCGTGGTCATCACCTCGCCCGAGAAGGCCTCCTCTATCGCCGAGTCCATCATCTCCGAATTCGACGAGCAGGTGACTTCGCTCTACCGGGATGAGGATCTGAGGCGCGGATACTCCATATTCGTCGATCGCCTGGGCAGGGACAACTATATCCCCATCATGACCCTGAGCATCGGTATCGCCAGCAACTACAGGAGGCGTATAACCACGCATTGGGAGGTGGGCGAAATAGCCAAGGAGACCTTGAATTACGCCAAGTCCATCCCCGGCAGCACTTATTTCATCGACCGGAGGACTAAATGACCCGGCTCTTTCCGTATCAAGGAGACGGGGCCTGATGACGAAACCTCTATTGAAAACGGTTAGGTACATGGCCGGGTAGAAGGGGGTTTCCGCGAGAAGCCATGGTTGAGGACAAAGAAGGGAAGTATCGCATACTGCTGATCGAGGACGATCCGGCCATCTCCAACGTGGTCGAGTTGAACCTCAAGCTCGACAACTACGACGTCTTCCTGGCGGCGGACGGCGAGGAAGGGCTGAAGATGGTCAGGGAGGCCGACCCCGATCTCATCATCCTGGACGTCATGATGCCCAAGGTCGACGGATGGCAGGTGCTCATGCAGCTCAAGTCCGAGAAGAAGACCATGGACATACCGGTGATCATGCTCACGGCCATAGACGACGAGCAGTCCAAGGTGATCGGGCTGCGCGGAGGAGCCGACGATTATGTGCCCAAGCCCTTCAGCCCGCTGGAGCTGGCGGCGCGGGTCAAGGTCGTCCTCGACCGCGTCGGGAAAGCCCGCCGCATGACCGCGGAGGCGGCGAAGGAGCAGGTGCGGCTGGAGCAGATCCCGGTGCAGAAAGGGGACACCATACAGCTCATCCCCATGGAGGACATCTACTTCATCGACACCAAGCACGAATACGCCAACCTGCACACCGCCTCGGACGCGTACATGACCACCTACAGCCTCTCCGAGCTGGAGAAGGTCCTGGACAGGAAGACCTTCTTCCGCACTCACCGCAGTTTCATCGTCAACCTCAAGAAGGTGAACCAGATCATCAAGCTCTCGCGCAACAGCCTCATCGTCACCCTCAGGGACAACAAGGAGAGCCGGGTCCCCGTATCGCGCCGCCAGGCCTCCGCGCTGCGCGATATGCTCGGGCTTTGACCGGTTTCTCCGGGGAATGGCATTTTTCGTTCGCCACACTCTTTATATCCGACGTGTTGCCGCACTTGAGGGCCGGCGTACATCATTAGCCTGCGGATCGCGTCTCTCCAAGTTACAGTCCCTGATAAAAGAGGTTAAAGGCATGGGCGCCTTCTACCGAGAATAATATTGAGGTAGCTAGGTATCCCCCATGAGTTTACCGGCAATTTCCCTCAATGGGTGCAAGCAAGCAAACTAGCTGCCAATTAGAGACCCCGTTCCCCCCAACGGGGTCTTCCCCTTTGGGGTCAGCCCTGGAACGGGATCGGGATCCGGGTCTTCCCCTTTGGGGTCAGCCCTGGAACGGGATCGGGATCCGGAAATCCCGGGTCGGAATCAACGTGGGGTCGGAATCAACGTGGGGTCGGAATCAACG
>CAZQFX010000002.1:0-24209 GCA_964592775.1 uncultured Actinomycetota bacterium | reverse complement strand
GGAACGGGATCGGGATCCGGAAATCCCGATCCCCTTCCGGGCCTGACCCCTATAGGGGAATGACCTCCTCGCTCACCTCGCCGTCCTCGACGGTCACGCGCAGGAAGTGGTGGAAGCCGCCGGCTTCCTCGGAGAGATGGGGCTCGGCCCCCGCGCCTCCCGATACCACCACGCGGGGAGGCCCGGAGCCGTAGAGCATGTAAGCATGGATGTGGCCACAGTAAATCACAGTGGCTCCGGCTTGCGCGAGGATGTCCTTGGCCTCGCGGCTGCTCTCCGTCTCCCGCTCCACGAAGCCGTTCCCGCCCATATCCACGGGAGCGCCGGGCGGTACGTGTGCGAAGGCGATGATCAGCTTCCCCTTCCCAACTCCCGAGACGTCCCCGCGCAGCCAGGCCAGCTGCTCATCGGAGCATCCCGCCCCCTGCACGGCGTTGTTGAGAAACACCAGGTGCGCATCCTGCTTATCGGCGGAATAATAATCCGGTCCGAAGACCGCCTGGAAGGTGGAGCGGTCCCCCCCTGGCATATCGTTGTCCCCCGGTATGACGAAGTATTCAACACCCGAGGAGTCGAGGAAATCCTTCATCCCCCGCATTTCCTCCATGCCTTTCCCGGTGGTTATGTCGCCCACGACGACCAGGAATTCCCCTTCCCTGGCCTGGTCCACTATCTTCCGCAGCAGGTCGGTCCTTGCGTGAGGGTCTCCGCACACCAGGAACGAGAAATCGTTTTCCGGCCCCGATACCGCGCCATCCTCATTGCCTTCACTGACGCCGTCCGGAGCGGAGCCGCCGCAGGAGGAAAAAGCCAGCGCTACGACGGTCACAAGCGATATCAGTGTTACTATGAAGGCCGCCTTTCTGCTCATCTCCATCGCGATTCTATATCCTCTCCTCGCCGATCGCTCCATGCCGCTAAGGATATTCCCATCCCGTCTCGCGTTCAATGATATGACGCCGCCGCTCCACTTCCTGTTTCTGGTTCTTATGGAAGGGCCGGCGCTTCGTCTGATAGAATAACCCTGCGATTACGGGGCCGTAGCTCAGCGGGAGAGCGCTGCCTTCGCACGGCAGAGGTCGTGGGTTCAAATCCCATCGGCTCCACCAGCATTTCAGAGTTCTTCTGGACCTGACTATATCGATCATGCGAGCGAGCCGGGCAAGTCGAAGGGTCGGATTGGGTTGGCTTTCTATCTCTATATCCTTCGTTGTTCCGACGGTACCTATTACACCGGCCATACCCGTGACATCGATAGACGCATAGGAGAGCATAACAGGGGGAAGGCCGCCAAATATACTTGCGGGAGGCTGCCCGTAGAGCTCGTCCATTACGAGGCTTAGTACCCCGATCCGTAAATACGCTCGCATTCGACCGCCGCTGCATCCCCGCCCGCTGCGTTCCGCTCCCTCGACGTACTCGCAGAGTACGCCTCAGTCGCGCGCCTTGCGGGCGTGGCGCAGCGACGCTCTCGATACGTTACCGTATTTACGGACCGGAGCACTTAGACGATCCTGAGGATCTCCAGAGGATGCTCCGACTCCAGCGCCCCGGCCGGAAAATCGTCCATGCGCCGCATCAGTCGCACGTACAGATCGAACACCTCGACCTCCCTGCTCTAAAGGTAGAAAAGCGACCATCCGAGTCATTAACTGGCTGCATGATATCATAATACGCCGCCGGTCGTTTGATTTTAGCCGGGAAGCCTTTATCATATAACGAAGGGCTCAAGTGGCAGGAAAAGGAAGCCTGACGGCATGGTCGATTTTATCAAAGAACTGAACGGCTACTACGAGAAGAACCGCGGCAAGCGGATCAAGCAGGAATTCCGCGATGTCCTGGTCAAGGACGTGGACGAGCTATCCGGCTCCCAGAAACAGATATACGAGATCTACATCGAGCCTAACATGGCGCAACTCCAGGATACGCTGTACGAGGCTTTCAAGCAGGCGGAACGCCCGCTGGACGCCTGGCGCACGGCGATCCTGGAGAACCCCCCCAGTATCATCAACCAGATCGCCAAGAAGATGGTCATCAAAGCGATACGGGATATGGACACCGGCCAGCTCTGATATCTCCTCTCTTTCCCCGCGTGCTTCCGGATCCGATCGTCAGCACACAGCCATGAAGACCGTGCGGAAAAGCGATGCTTCCGGAACAGATGGCGGTACCCCAAAGGCGGCTCGACCTGCGAGTTCTTCTTCTATGCCGGCAACGGCGCCTACATCGAGCTGGCCATGTTCGCGGAGCGGGTCCTGCAGGTCACGGCCATGCGGGACATCGTGGTCAAGAGCACCAAGAGCCCCTCGCTCACCCCCTCCCATCCGGGTTCCGCGGCGATGGCGGTACGCGAACGCGCGCCCTCTCTCCTGCCGCCCTTTAAGATGTCTCCGAGGTATCCGATATATCAAGCGGAGTACTTTCCGGGAATGGAGGAAGAGGCCATGAAACGATGGTTAGCGTTATCCCTGGTCCTGTTGCTGGCGGTAATGGTCGTGACTGCCGCGGGTTGCGGGAGCGGCGGGGACGCCGCGTCCGGCGAAGGCGGCGATTCGAGCCCGGGAGGAACGATCGGGCAGGCGGAAGCCGCCTCCTGCGCCGCCAATCGCAAGACGGTCTCCATGGCGGCGCAGTCTTACTACGCCATGGAGGGGAGCTATCCGTCTTCCATCCAGGCACTGGTCCCGGAGTTCCTGCAGAGCGCCCCCGCTTGCCCGGCCGGAGGCAGGTACACGCTGCAGGGCAGCACCGTCACCTGCTCCATACATGGTTCCTGACCCGGCTCACAGCGCCTGCGCGACGCGCCTGCCGAACTCCACCGCTTCCTCGAGATCCTGCGGCGTGGGCACCAGGTTCACCCGCAACGGCTCCTCTTCGACCTTGAACTTCAGCCCCTTCATGCGTTCGGCGATGAGCTTGGGAGCCTCGCCGCTCCATCCATAGGAACCGAACGACGCGCCCACCTTGCCTTTCAGGTTGAGCGTCGCCAGGTGGGAGAGGAGGTACCATACCGGCTCCACCGCGTCGGCGTTGATGGTGGCCGAACCCACCGCGATACCCTCCGCCGCCTCGATGCGGTCTATCATCACTCCCAGCTCGGTGGCGGCCACGTCCATCACCGACGCTTTCGCTCCCCCGGCGCGGGCGCCTTCGGCGATCTTCTCGGCCAGCATGGCCGTGTTGCCGTAGGCGCTGGCATAGAAGACCAGCAGCACCTTCTCTCCACCCGCAGCGGGCAGCGAGCTCCATTCCCGGTACTTCTCCACGCAGGCGCGGGGGTCGGAGCGCAGCATGGGGCCGTGGCTGGGGCAGATCACCCTGATGTCCAGGCCCTCGATCTTCGCGATGGCCTCCAGCACGTACTTCTTGAAGGGGCGGAAGATCACCAGGTAGTAGTACTCGAAAGCATGCGAGTAGCCGTCCACCAGGTCGTCGAAGAGGCGGTCGTCGCAGTAATGCGCCCCGAGGAAATCGCAGGGGAAGAGGATGCCCTCTTTCGCGAGATAGGTGAACATGGTGTCCGGCCAGTGCAGGAAAGGCGCATGCACGAAGCTCAGTTCGACGCCCCCGCCCAGGTCGAGAGTATCCCCATCCTGCACCAGGATGGGCTCCACGTCGCGGTTGAGGATGTTCTTCACGAAGTTCTTGCACTGGCGGTCGCAGACCACCCTGGCGCCGGGGGCATCTTCGAGCAACCGCGCCAGCGATCCGGAATGGTCCGGCTCGGTGTGGTTCACCACCACGTATGCGATATCCTTCGGATCGACCACGGACTCTATATTAGAGATGTATTCCCCGTAGAAAGGCGCCTTCACCGTATCTATCACCGCCACCTTGTCTCCGGCGGTGATGAGGTAGGCGTTGTAGGTGGTCCCGTGGTCGGCTTTCATGATGATGTCGAAGACGCGCAGTTGAGGATCGAGGGCGCCCACCCAATGCACGCCCTCGGCGATCTTCACGGCAAGCATATGCCCTCCCTAGATCTTCTCGAACATGTCCTTGTCCGCGCCGCACTGCGGGCATACCCAATCGTCCGGCAGGTCATCGAAGGGAGTCCCCGGCTCTATACCCCCATCGGGGTCGCCCTCGTCCGGATCGTAGATATAGCCGCAGATCGTGCATTCGTACTTGTCCATTCCGCGTTCCTCCTTTTCACTCGCGTTATCCTGCAAGGTTTTTCTCCGGGAAATGTGTTCGGGGAGAGACTCTTTCGCCTGCGCTTTCGCTGAAAAACCTCCTGTAACCGATACGCCCGGATGGTTTAATATAATATACCCGAATCGCTTCGATTCTACCGTCAAGCAGGGCAAGGGTGCTGATGTACATCATCCGCAGGCGCCCGGCAGCGGAGGGAGTAGAGGGATCGTGTTGAAGGGTGAGGACGCCGTCGCCTGGTTCTGCGCGTATACGCCGCTGGAGATCCTCGACGCCGCGGGATTGGTTCCGCTGCGGCGCTTCGGGGACGCGGGGTCCCTGGAGTCCGCCGATACCTTCCTGCACCAGGCGATCTGCCCCTACATACGCGCGTGCCTAGCGGCGGAGATGGATGGCGGCGGCCCCCACCACGCGGTCTTCGTCAACTCGTGCGACGGCATGCGCAGACTCTGCGACGCTTGGAAGGACCGCTTCCGCGGCGACTTCGTCTATCTCCTGGACCTGCCGCGCAACACGGGGGAAGGAAGCGAGCGCCTGCTGGTGGAGGAATACCGCGAGCTGATCCGCGCGCTGGAGGGTGGCTGGGGGGCACGGATCACGGCCGAAGGCCTGAGGGAGGCGGGGCGCAGGCGGGAGGAGCGCCGTATCGCCTACCTCGAGGCGGTTTCCGGCACATGCGGACGCGAGCGCCTGGAAATTGCCATGGAGTGCCAGTCCCTGCCCCTGGACGGCCCGCCCCCGCGGGCGGGCGGCAGCGGAAAGGAGGCGGGCGTCCCCGTCTTGCTGACCGGGAACCTCCTCAATCCCGCGGGCCTGGTCTCCATACTGGAGGAAGCCGGCGCGCGCGCGGTATGGATCGACCTCTGCAACGGCGACCGCGGTTTCTCCTCCGCCACGCTCCCGCGAGGTGAAGGCCTGGACGCGCTGCTGGCGTCCCTGGCGCGCGGTTATCTCGACCGTTATCCCTGCGCCAGGATGGCCGACGGCGGCCGCCGCTACGACCTGCTGACGGAGACCGCCAGGGCGTGGGGCGCGAAGGGGGTCATCTATGCCTCCCTCAAGTTCTGCGACTCATACCTGTACGATTTACCGCGCGTGCAGGAGAGGCTGGCGCGGGAGAGGATACCACTTCTGCGGCTGGAGAGCGACTACGCCGACGGCCACGCGGGCCAACTGCTCACGCGCGTAGAGGCTTTCCTGGAGATGCTGTGAGGTTGCGGGGGGGATCATAGATGGGGCTCGTGGAGGAAGTAAGGGACCGCTTCAGGGACCAGTTGTCGCCGTCCATATTCCGTTCCAGGGTCTTCTGGAAGGGCGTGGAAGGCCTGGCCCGCTCCCCCCTGAACCGCCCGCGCTGGAAGGCGGACCGCGTATCGCTCTCACATTTCATCAAGATAACCTCCGACGCTTTCCTGGGGCGGAGCCCGGTGGTCTGGTGCAATCTCCTCGTCCCCAGCGAACTGGTCATCGGCTCGGGATGCATCCCCTTCTACCCGGAGATGGCCGCGGCGGTGGTGGCTTCGGCGGGCATGGCCCCCCGCTTCATCGACCGCTCCGCGCAGGCGGGTTTCTCGCAGGACGCCTGTTCCTTCCACCGCTGCGTCCTCGGCCTCGCCCTGGAGGGCTTCATGCCCGAACCCAGCCTGCTGCTTGCCGTTAACTATCCCTGCGATTCCGCCCCCCTCTCCTTCGCCTATTGCACCGATCTCTACGACACGCCCCAGGTGATAATCGACGTCCCCCTGCCGGGACGCGCTCAAGGGCAGGAGTTGCTGGCCGCTCAGTTCGAGGACACGGCACGCCGCCTCGCCGCCCTGTCGGGTCTCGGCGATGGGGACCTGGCGAAAGGTCTGGCGAGGGCGCTAGGCCTCTCCAACCAGGCCCTGCTCCACCTGCGCGAGGTGGAGGAGATGCGCAAGGGCGACGACTGCACCCTGGACGGCAAGGACGCTATGGGCGGCATCAGCGTCCTCGTGGGCAGCATGGGGTCGCGGGCGGGGGCCGATTTCTACCGCCTGCTGGCGAAGGAGTTGCGGCAAAGGGGCTGCGCGGGCGGCGAATCCCTGCGCCTGATGTGGATGCACTTGAAACCCTGGTATTCCCAGGGCATCTTCGATATCCTCGACCGGCATGGCGCGCGCCTGGTATGCGAGGAGTACACCCATTCATGCTGGGAGCCCATGGACCCGGGCGATCCCTTTTCCTCTCTCGCGGCCAAGGTCGGCGGCCATTTCCTCGTGGGCCCGGCGGAGAGGAGGGCTTCCCACCTGGCCGCGCTGGCGGAGGAATACCGCGTCGATGGCGCCATCCACTACAACCACTGGGGGTGCCGCCAGAGCTGCGGCGGGGCCCTGCTGGTGAAGCAAGCCCTGCAGGCCGCGGGCATCCCCGCCCTCATCCTAGACGGGGACTGCGTGGATGAGCGGGAATACCAGGAGGGCCAGATCTCCACCCGCTTGGAGGCGTTCCTGGAATCGCTGCGCTGATGAATACCCGAACAGCGGGGTGAATGGGGCCGTATCGATCTTCGGTTTTATAGATAAACCCGGGAAGAACGTCTTGTTTCATTGAAGACCGAAGATCGACCCCATTCATCGTCCCTAGATCTACAGGACGGGGAGGTAGTTCTCCATCTCCCACTCGGTGACCTGGGCGCGGTAGCGCTCCCACTCGATCTTCTTATTATCGATGAGGGACTTGAAAACGGAGCCGCCAAGGGTCTTGCGCAGGAGCTCGCTCTTCTCCGCCAGCGAGATCGCCTCCCATAGGTCCTCGGGAAGCTGGCCGATGCCCAGCTCCCTCCTCTCCTCCTCGTCCATCTCGTAGACGTTGCGCTCGACGGAATCGGCCAGCTCGTATCCCTTCTCGATGCCTTCCAGCCCCGCCGCCAGCATGCAGGCGAAGGCCAGGTAGGGGTTGCACGCGGGATCGGGCGAACGGAATTCGATGCGCGTGGCCTTCTCCTTGCCCGGCTTGTATTCCGGCACGCGTACGAGGTCGGAGCGGTTGCGTACCGCCCAGGACAGGTAGACCGGCGCCTCGTACCCCGGTACCAGGCGCTTGTACGAGTTGACCCACTGGTTGCATACCAGGGTTATCTCCGGCGCGTGTCTGAGCAATCCCGCGATGAACATTTTGGCCTCGGCCGAGAGGTGGTTCTTGTCGCCAGGATCGTAGAACGTATTCCTGTCCCCCTCGAAGAGGGACATGTGGGTATGCATGCCGCTGCCGTTCTGCCCATAGAGGGGCTTGGGCATGAAGGTGGCATATACCCCGTTGAGGAGGGCGATCTCCTTGACCACCAGGCGGAAGGTCATGGCGTTGTCGGCCATGGTCAGGGCGTCGGTGTAGCGCATGTCGATCTCGTGCTGGCTGTAACCGACCTCGTGGTGGCTGTACTCCACCCCGATGCCCAGCTCCTCCAGGGCGATTACGGTATCGCGGCGCAGGTCGCTGGCCACGTCCAGGGGGGTGAGGTCGAAATACCCGCCGCGGTCCAGCACCTCGGTGGATTCCGGGGACTTGAAGTAGAAGTACTCCAGTTCCGGGCCTACATAGTACGTATAGCCTTTCTCGGCGGCGCGGGCCAGGTTCTTCTTCAGGACGTAGCGCGGGTCTTTCTCGTAAGGCTCGCCCCCTGGCAGCACGACGTCGCAGAACATGCGCCCCACCGCGTTGTGTTCCCGCGGCCGCCAGGGCAGGATGACGAACGTGCCGGGGTCGGGCATGGCGATCATGTCGCTCTCGTCGATGCGCGCGTAGCCCTCGATGGAAGACCCGTCGAAGCCCATCCCGTCCTCCATGGCCTCCTCCAGCTCGCTGATGGTGATGGCGAAGCTCTTGAGGAAGCCGAGGATGTCGGTGAACCACAGCCGGATGAACCTCACATCGTTCTCCCGTGCCATCTTGATGACGTATTCCTTGTCCTTAGTGGTCATCTCTATTCCTCCTCCTTTTTCCGCTCTAACGGATATTATTCTCAACCTACCGCCAGATTATGCACGCAGCGTGTTTCGGGCCTTTTTCCGCCATGTTAAATCTATGTTAAATCGCATTGAAGCCGGACTCCCCGGTGCGGATGCGCACGGCGTCGGCCACGTCGTAGATGAAGACCTTGCCGTCGCCTATGGAGCCGGTGCGCCCGGCGCGGACCACGCCGCTGACCACCTTCCCCAGGTCCTCGTCGAGGACGACGGCCTCGATCTTTATCTTGGGCAGGAACTCGACGCGGTACTCCGCCCCCCTCCACCTCTGGGTGACCCCCTTCTGCTTCCCATGCCCCTTCACCTCGGTTATGGTCACGCCCGGGTACCCGAGCCTGCCCAGTTCCTCCATCACCGCCTCGAGGCGTTCCGGCCTGATCAGCGCCTCCAGTTTTTTCATCCCGCCGCCCTCCTTTCATACTCCCGCAACTCCTCCCCGGCGGCCGCAGGCAGGGAGAGAGGCAGCCTCATCTGGCCGTCCCGGACGTAGGCGGAGACGCCCATCTCGTGGACATCGAGCCCGTCGACCTCCACCTGCGGAGCCACGCGGATGCCCTGTAACCTGTCCTGCAGGCGGAAGAAGAGGTATGAGGTCCCGAGTACGAACACGGCGCAGGCAACCATGCCCAGGAACTGTGCGCCCAACTGCCCCGCGTCGCCGTAGAACAGCCCCCTCACCGCGCCCTCCACGCCGTTGAGCCCGGCGCCGTATGTCCCGTCCGCGAAAAGCCCGAGGGCCAGGACCCCCCACAACCCGTTGATGCCGTGCACGGCGACCGCGCCGACCGGGTCGTCGATGCGCCATCTCTCGAGGGCGAAAACGCCCACACAGACCAGGATGCCCGCGATGCCCCCGATGAGGAGTGCGGCCCATGCCGGGACGAACGCGCAGGGCGCGGTGATGGCCACCAACCCTGCGAGCATGCCGTTGGCGGTCATGGAGGGGTCCGGTTTGCCGAACCTCTTCCACATCAAGAACATCGCCGACATGCAACCGGCGCAGGCCGCCAGAAGCGTGTTCACCGCGACCACCGCCAATCTCAGGTCTCCTCCGGAAAGGGTGCTGCCGGCGTTGAAACCGAACCAGCCAAAGACGAGGATGATCACCCCGATGATGGCCATGGGGATGTTGTGCCCCGGTATGGCTCTCGGCTTTCCGTCCCGGTCGAAGCGGCCGATGCGCGGGCCGATGACGTACGCCCCGGCGAGGGCACACAAGCCACCTGCCGCATGCACCGCCGACGAGCCGGCGAAGTCCACGAAACCGTGGCCAAGTCCGATGTTCTTGCCCAGTTGTGAAAGCCACCCCCCTCCCCAGACCCAGTGCCCGTATACCGGGTAGAGGAACATGGACATGAACAACCCGTAGACGAGGAAGGCCTTGAACTTCCAGCGCTCCGCCATGGCACCGGTGACTATGGTCGCAGACGTGTCCATGAACACCACCTGAAAAAGAAAGAAGAGGAAGATGCTCACGTCGTAGACGCCGCTTCCGGCAAGGGCGAAACCCTTCAGGCCGAAGAGCGACCATCCCCTGGCCACCTCCAGCCTGGCGTTGAGCGCCTCGGAGCCGCCAAGGGTCGCCAGGGCCCCGACCCCCCCGAACATGAGGGCATAACCCACCAGGAAGTAGCCGAGCACGCCTACCGCGAAGATGGTGAAATTGGTCATCATCACGTGCACGGCGTTGCGCTCCTGGGTGAAACCTGTCTCCACCATGGCGAAGCCCGCCTGCATGAAGAAGACGAGGATGGCCCCCAGGAACACCCAGATGAAGTTGACGGCTATCTTGGTGTGGCCGACTTCTTCGGCCAGCCCTGCGTCGCCCAGGTCCTGGGAGCCCCCAGTCTGGTCTCCGGTCGGATCGGCGGCGGCCCTGTCCGCGCCGACGAGCATGAAAAGAGTGAAACACAGCAGCAGCCCCAACACCAGCGGCCCCCATCTCCGCAAACCTGGGCCCATGATCGTTGCCTCCTTCCGCCATCGCTCGTTCCTGTACACGGCAACAGTCTAGGGGGCTGATGTTTCCAGGGGTTTATCGGGGGATTAAATGTTGGTTACCTGTATGTTTCGGGTAGATTAAGAAGCGGCAGCATACCGGTCTTGGGAGGAAACCGCCGCATGCGGGTATTGCTTCATTCGCTCGGGGCATGTTCGAAGATGTAACCGACGCCCCGTATGGTGCGGATATAGGCGTGCCCTTCCCTTTCGATCTTGGAGCGGATGCGGCGGATGTGCACGTCCACGGTGCGCGCGCCGCCGAAATAATCGTATCCCCAGACCTGCTCCAGCAGGACCTCTCGCGTAAACACCTTCCCGGGATGGGACACGAGAAAGCGCAGCAACTCGAACTCCTTGAAGGTGAGCTCCACCGGCATGCCGCCCACCCTGACCTCGTAACGCTCGTCGTCGACCTCCAGCTCCCCCACCGCGGGGGCGGCGGCGGCCTTCTCCTCTATCATGCGTCGCAGCCGTGCTCTCATCTCCTCGCCCGTGGAACCGTCGGCTACGAAGTCGTCGAGCGCGATCCGGCTGTCGAGAGAGCGTATCTGCTCGAAACGCAGCACCGCCACGATGCGCACTTCCTCCCCCAGGGCGCGCCGGAGTCCGTCCAGGTACGCGTGCCAGTCGCCGGGCCTCTCCGCGAGGTCCACGAGCACGGTGTCTCCATCGCCTGGTCCCGACATGTCGCCATCGGGGAGCACGCGCAGGGGGAAATACTCTTCCAGGATATCCCGGAAGAGCCCTTCTCTCTCCTTGCCGCAATCGAGGTAAACCTTCATCCTTAGTCCCAACCATCCGGGCCTTGCGCATGAACACTGCTTAGATTTTACCCGTTTATCCCCCCAGAGGTGTGGTGGGTCACTTTCCCATCGGTTCCTGGCCGTGTCAGGCCCAGCGGTCTCGGAATGGGTCTGAGCAAGTTGGAAGGTGAGGAATCAGGACAGGGGAAGAAGCGGGCAACACTTCTCGCAGAAGATAAAAAGCCGGCTTGTGCCGGCTCTTGTTATTCGTACCCTTCAAAGATCGCCTAATATGCGTACAGCCCGCCGAAGGGGCGGGACGACCTGGGCCACAGCTTGATGAAGCCCGCGCTCAAGATGTCGTCCACGCTGCCCCCGAAATAGCCGACGTATTCCTCGACGTAAGGGCGTATCAGATCGATGTCTTCCTCTCCAGCCGGCCCGACGGCCGCTTCCTTCCCCAGTTGGTAATCCTCCACTTCGCCGCGGATGAAGATGAGGCCTCCGTGCATCCCCGTTCCTATGTGCTGTGCGCCGAACCTGCCGTTCTTCCTCTTGCCCAGGCCCAGGCCCAGGGCTATAACCAGTCCGCCCGCCATGTATTCGCCGAGGAAATCCTGGGTCTCGCCCCCGATGACCAGGATAGGCCTGTGCTTGCGGTATTCCTTCATGTGGATAGCCGCCCGGTAGCCGACGCCCTCCTTGATGAATATCTTTCCGCCCCGCATGCCCATGGCCACGATGTCACCGGCGCGGCCGTGCACCACGATGATCCCGTTGTTCATGGTGTTCCCCACGCCGTCCTGGGCGTTATGATCGACGGTGATCCTGGGGCCGTCCATGAAAGCGCCGAGGTCGTTCCCCGGCACGCCGTGTACCTCGATACGCACCGGCTTGCGGATGCCGGAACCGATATATCTCTGCCCGTAGACGTTCTCGAGGACTATTTCCTCGATGCCCTCCGCCGCCGCTCCCTTGACCATGTTATTGAGCTCGCGGTAGTGGAGTTTGCTCGCGTCGATCTCCACCTGGCCGTTCTTGCGCTCGAAAACACCGGGGAGACCGGCACGGTGATCGACCTCGATCTTCATCGCCTAACCACCCTCTTTTGTCCGTATTACTAACTGCTTCCCGCTTTTCTTCTCCGCCTGGCCGTCTTTTTCCTTTTGGCGCCACCTACTTTCGACTTAACTACTCCTTCAATGGTTCCGTAAACCCAGTTTATTTCCAGTTCGCTGCACATGCTAGCTACTGCCACACGTCACGGATTCCTTTCGAGCGAATCAAGAAGCCGTTTCGCTCCAGGCCGATGGAGAATATATGAACCTGACTTCGGACTTAAGATTATCCGGATATGCCGCATCACCAACTCTATCGAGGTGACCAGGCAGTTATGCTCCAGCATGTTTTATCCCCAGGATGTCCAGCTCCTCCTGGGTGAGGCCCACTCCGCGCAGGCGCAGCCGGTTGCCGCGCAGGCTCTCGACGGCGTTTATCCCCATCCCCCCCAGGATCTCCATGATCTCGTGGGACCATCCCGTGAGCAGGTTCACCAGGCGCCGGGTACCTACGTCGGGATTGAGGCGCTTGGTGAGGTAGGGGTCCTGCGTGGCTATCCCCCAGTTGCAGATGCCGGTGTAGCACTTCTGGCACACGTGGCAGCCCAGGGCAACCAGGGCCGCCGTGCCGATGTACACGGCGTCGGCCCCCAGGGCGATGGCCTTGGTCACGTCCGCCGAGGAGCGGATGCCCCCCGCGATGACGATGCTGGCCCGGTTGCGGATACCCTCCTCCCTCAGCCTGGTATCCACGGACGCCAGGGCGAGTTCGATGGGGATGCCCACGTTGTCCCGGATCATGGTGGGGGCGGCGCCCGTGCCTCCACGGATGCCGTCCAGGGCGATGATGTCCGCCCCTGCCCTGACCATCCCCGAGGCTATGGCGGCGGAATTGTGCACGGCGGCGATCTTCACCGACACCGGCTTCTCCCAGTGGGTAGCCTCCTTCAGGGCGTAGATGAGCTGCGCCAGGTCCTCGATGGAGTAGATGTCGTGATGGGGCGCCGGCGACAGGGCATCGGTGCCCTTGGGGATCATGCGCGTGCGGGATATCTCCGCGCTCACCTTCTCCCCCGGCAGGTGGCCGCCGATGCCCGGCTTGGCCCCCTGCCCGATCTTTATCTCCAGGGCCGCCGCCGCCTCCAGGTAGTCGGCGTGCACGCCGAAGCGCCCCGACGCCACCTGGCAGATGGTGTTGTCCCCGTACTTGTAGAGGTCGCGGTGCAGCCCTCCCTCCCCGGTGTTGTAGTAGGTCCCCATCTCCGCCGCCGCGCGGGCCAGGCTCTCGCAGGTGTTGTAACTTATGGCCCCGTAGGATATGGCGGAGAACATGACCGGTGTCTCCATGCGCAGTTGCGGGGTGAGCCTGGTCACCAGCGACGGCTTGCCCTTCCTGCCGCCGACCTCCAGGGCGTCCGGTTTCGCCCCCAGGTAGGTGCGCAGCTCCATGGGCTCGCGCAGGGGATCGATGGACGGGTTGGTCACCTGGCTGGCGTCGAGGGTGATGTGGTCCCAGTAGTTGCGGTATTCCTTGTCGCAGCCCATGCCGGTGAGCAGCACGCCCCCCGTCTCCGCCTGTTTGTAGATGTTGTGCAGCACCTCCCGCGTCCAGTTGGCGTTTTCCGGGACCCGGGTGGGGTTCTCCCGCACCACCAGGGCGTTGGTGGGGCAGAGAGTCACGCAGCGCAGGCACCCCACGCACCTGTCCTCGTCGGCGTAGACCTCGTCCTCCTCCTCGTCGTAGCGGTGGACGTCGAAGCCGCACTGGCGCACGCAGACCTCGCAGCGGATGCAGCGGCTGTCGTCCCTCTCCACCAGGAACTCGGGTATCAGATAGCTCTTCACGTCGATCGACCTCCGGGGGCCGGGGTAAGCGCGGCCTCTCTCGCTCCCCGCGCGCTTTCCGTTCCCGGAGCAGGCTCATTCAGCTGGAAGATAATGGGTTCCCCTCCCGAGGGGATCCAGGTTTCCTTCAGGGTGCCGTCCACCAGGTGCATGGGCGCCTCCTCCGACGAGAGGTACATCCAGTCGCCGTTGCGCCCCGCCACCAGGGGGCGCAGCCTGATGCGGTCGGTGAGCCCTATCATCTGCGAGAGGTTGGATACGATGATGCTGAAGGGTCCGTTGAGCAGGAGGGAGCCGTAGGCCGTGCGCAGAGCCGTGTGCAGCTCCCTCTCCGGCTGCGGCATGCGATCGATGTTCGTCCACAGCGGGGCCGCCAGCACCCTGGACATATTCTCGATGGAGAGGCCGTGGCGCCGCACCAGCAGGTCCACGGCGTAGGCGATGACCTCGGTGTCCGTGAACAAGGTGCAGACGTACCCGTACATCTCCAGGTAGCGCTGGTTGATGCCGTAGGAGGATATCTCCCCGTTGTGCACCACGGACCAGTCGAGGATGTTGAAAGGATGGGCGCCGCCCCACCAGGCCTGGGTGTTGGTGGGGAACCTGCCGTGGGCCACCCAGATGCAGCCCTCGTATTCGTCCAGGCGGAAGAAGCGGCCGATATCCTCGGGGAAGCCGACCCCCTTGAACACGCCCATGTTCTTTCCGCTGGAAAAGACGAAGGCGCCGTCTATCTTCGCGTTTACATGCATCACCGCCTGGACCACGAAGTCGTCCAGGTCCGCGATCTCGCATGCCGCGCCGCCTTCCTCGCGGGGATGCAGAAAGTAACGCCACAGCAACGGCGGGTCCTCGACCCCCTCGCAGGGAGCGGTGGGGATCAGCTCGGCCTGTTCTACGGTGAAGCCGGACTCGAGGTACTCCTCCGCATCCTTCTTCCCCGCCTCGTCGCTGTACATCATGTGGAAACAATAGAGATCGGCGTACTGCGGGTAGATGCCATAGGCCGCGAAGCCGCCCCCCAGCCCGTTGCTGCGCTCCTTCATGTTGGCGATGGCGGTGATCATGGGCTCGCCCGTGAACCTCGCCCCCGCCGCGTTCATCATCCCGAATATGGAGCAGCCGGAGAAATCCTTGTCGTCGCGGAACCTCACGCCCCTCAGCATCACCCTCGACCCCCCCGCTTCTTCGCCGCCGGCGCGGCCTCGAGGCCGGCGGCCGCCTCCTCGATGCGCTCCTTCCTCACCGCGCGCGGGAGGTGGATGTGGCCGAACCCCTCGTCGAGGAGGAAGTTCCTGGCCCTCCTCACGTTGGCCCTCTCCTGGATGAGGCTGGTGAGGATGCCGGCGCGCTCTATGTTCCCCGCCAGCAGCATGCCCACCAGGATGTCTCCCTGCAGCACCACCTTGCGGTAATCGCCGATGTCCTGGCGCATGATGACCTGGTAGCCCCTGTCGGGGGGGTTGACTATCCCCGCGGAGAGCACCGGCAGCCCGAAGAACTCCACCGCGTTCATGGAGTTGCATCCGGGGTAAGGGGTCTCGTCCCCGGCCATGTTCCTGCCGGCGTATTTCCCCTGCAGCGCGGCCACCGGCCAGAGGGCGTTGATGGAGGGCTCGCCCAGCACGACGTCCATGGCCCTCACCGCGTCCCCCGCCGCGTAGATGTCCCTCTTGCCGGTGCGCTGGTGCCCGTCCACGGCTATCCCGCGTTCGCAGGAGATCCCGGCCGCTTCGGCCAGTTCCGTGCGTGGCCTCACTCCCACCGCCACGACCATGAGGTCGAAGTCCATCACCGCCCCGTCCTCCAGGAACGCCTTGCCCTTGCGGCCCCCCAGGCCCTCCAGCCTGGACACGCTCAACCCGGTCACGATGTCGATGCGCGCCTCGCGGCAGCGCCCGGCGACCAGCTCCGAGGCGCGGCCGTCCAGCGCCAGGGGGAGGACGCGGTCGAGCTTCTCCACCACCGTGACCGCCGCGCCCCGCGCGTGCAGGGCCTCCGCCGCCTTCATGCCGATGAGGCCGGCCCCGACCACCAGGGCCCGCACCGGTTTCGAGGTCAGGGCGAGCATGCGCCTGGCGTCGTCCCAGGAAACGAAGGTGAGGTAGTCCACTTCCTCGAGGCCCTCGATAGGCGGGATGAAGGGGGTGAAGCCGGTGGCCAGGAGCAGCCGTCGCCATGCGGCCTTTTGCCTGTTCGCCGTGGTGATCGTCTTTTTGGCCGCGCTCACGGACACCACCCGTTCGCCGGCGCGGAACTCAACACCCATCTTGTTGTAGAAATTAGACGGGCGGTAGTACATGCCCCGTGTCTTTATTTCTCCCGCCACCAGGTAGGAGATGAGGGGGCGGGAATAGCAGCGGTACTTTTCCTCGCAGAAAAGGCCGATGCTCCCCTCCGCGTCCAGCCCGCGTATGGCTTCGACCGCGTTGATGGCCGCCGCCGAATTGCCCACGATGGCGTACTCGTAGGCCTGCATCTTCAGCCCTCCACCAGGATCAGGGCCTCGTTGGGGCAGTTGGCCACGCAGGCCGGGGTCTCCAGGTCGAGGCAGAAGTCGCATTTTCCTATCACCTTCCTGCCGGCCTCGTCCCGGCGCACCGCCGCGAAGGGGCACACCAGGATGCAGGTCCAGCATCCGACGCAGCGCTCCGCGTCGTTGGTCACCGCGCCGGTCTTCGCGTCCCTCTGCATGGCGCCCGAGAGGCAGGCGGTGACGCAGGGGGCCTCGCCGCAGTGGCGGCACTGCAGCGCGAAGGAGACGTGCCCTTCCTCCTCCACCTCGACCCGCTTCACCGGGCGCTGCTCCTTCTTGAAGGCCTTGATGATGTCCTTGCTCCTGGAGTGCTGCACGATGCAGTGTATCTCGCACAGGCGGCACCCGATACAGTATTCCTCGCGCGGCATTATCCTGATCACCAGACTCACCTGCTCCGATCGATATGCTGACAATAGATGCATTTTAAGACAATGTGACTATACATCACAGCCTTTTTTCGCATGCCGCCGTTGCTCGAGGCCGCGGGCAACCCGCCACCGGGCGACTCCCTCTATTATAGGGACCATCCCGCCCGGGCGAGATGATGCAGCTCCGCCGGCCCCCGATGCGGCCACCCTCACCGCCTGCCGGGCCGCGGCCCCCTCCGGCGGCTCGCTGAGGCGTCTCCATGTCCCCAAGCGTGGATCATTGACAGGAATACCTGCACGGATATATGCTACCTATACCATAGGTATAGGTAGCGCAAACGGTATCCGCACCGCAGGCAAGGGATCCGGGAGCGAGACCTCCGGCCGTACGGCCTGCCACGATGGCAGCCGTATCGCCCGGATAGAGAAGGTGAGAGGATGAAAAGGGCCCTGCAACTGAAGATCGACGGCATGCACTGCACGTCATGCGAGAAGCTCATAGGCGAGGCGCTGCAGGGGATCGAAGGCCTTGAGGACGTCTCCATAGACCATACCGAAGGCTCGGGTAGCCTGACCTACGACGATACACTTGCCGGACAGGAGGAGATACTGGCGGCGATATCCGGGCAGGGCTTCCGGGCAACGACGCAGTTCGACCATACCCTCTCGACGCTCGACGCCGCCTCCTGTCCGCCGTTCGGCATAGACGCCGCCTGCGCGTTGATGGCGCAAGCGGACGACAACGGCTCGCAGCCGCAATCTCCGGGTGGGGAACGCGGCGGGGAGGGCCGGGGCGAGTTGCTCCGGCTCTCCCTTTCGGGTATGCACTGCGCCTCGTGCGCGGGCATCATCGAGCGCGAGCTGCGCAAGGCGCCGGGGGTGAAGCAGGCCAACGTGAACTTCGCCGCCGAAAAGGCGTCGGTGATCTACGACCGCGACAGGGTATCGGCGCGGGAGCTGATCGAGACCGTGGAGCGTGCCGGCTACAAGGCCGCGGTCCTCGACGAGGCCGACGTCGAAGCGGACTCCATCAAGCGCGAAAGGGAGATCGCCCACCGCTTCCACATGTTCATATTCTCCCTGGTGTTGAGCCTGCCCATGCTCTACTTCATGCTGCTTGACTTCTTCAAGTGGATGCCCGGGGCCGGCTCGCTGCCGCCCTACTTCGGCATCGTATCCCTGGTCCTGGCGACCCCCGTCCAGTTCGTGGCCGGCGCCACCTTCTACAGGGGGACATGGTCCAGCCTGAGGATGAAGACCTTCAACATGGATAGCCTCATCGCCATCGGGACCTCGGCGGCCTATTTCTACAGCCTAGTGAACCTGATATCCTACGCCGTTTCCCACGGCTCGGTGATCGGGGTGGGGGGGGCCAAGGTGCCGAACATGTACTTCGAGACCTCCGCCTTCCTCATCACCTTCGTGCTCATGGGCAAGTGGCTGGAGGGGAAGACCAAGGGCAGGACCTCCGAGGCGATCAAGAAACTGGCGGGCCTGCGGGCCAGGACGGCCAGGGTCATGCGCGAGGGCGTCGAGCGCGACATCCCCATCGAGGAGGTCGTCCATGGCGATATCGTCCTGGTCAGGCCGGGGGAGAAAATCCCCGTGGACGGGGTGATCGTGCGCGGATCGTCGGCGGTGGACGAGTCCATGGTCACCGGCGAGAGCATCCCGGTGGAGAAGAACGAGGGGGATATGGTCATCGGGGCCACCATCAACAAGACCGGGAGCTTCGAGTTCGAGGCAACCCGGGTAGGCGCGGAGACCACCCTCTCGCAGATCATCCGCCTCATCGAGGAGGCCCAGGGCTCCAAGGCCCCCATCCAGGACTTCGCGGACCGGGTGGCGGCCAGGTTCGTACCCGCGGTCATCGGCGCCGCCGCCCTCACCTTCGTTATCTGGCTTCTTATCGGGGCCGAGTTCTCCTTTGCCATGATGGCCTTCACCTCGGTCATCGTCATCGCCTGCCCGTGCGCGCTGGGCCTGGCCACCCCCACCGCCATCATGGTGGCCACGGGCAAGGGAGCGGAGTACGGGATACTCATCAAGGGCGGTGAGCCGCTTGAGGCAGCCCGGAAGGTCGATGCCGTCGTCTTCGACAAGACCGGGACCATCACCAAGGGAAAGCCGGAGGTCACCGACGTGTTGAGCTTCGGCGGGGTGGACGAGGAAGAGATCTTGCGCCTCGCCGCCTCCCTGGAGAGGTCCTCCGAACACGCCCTGGCGGAGGCGATATACGGCCACGCCCGGGAGCGCGGGGTCGAGCTGGAGGAGGTCGCGGGATTCAAGGCCGTCCCCGGGCACGGCATCCAGGGCACCATATCGGACATGGAGTATTACCTCGGCAACCGCAAGCTGATCTCGGATGTCGCGGGCCTGGACGCGGCCGTTCTCGCGGGCGCCATCGAGCGCCTGGAGGAGCAGGGAAAGACGGTTATGCTGCTGGCCTCGGAAAGGGAGGTCCTGGGAGCGGTCGGCGTCGCGGATACGGTAAAAGAGACGTCACGCGACGCCGTCTCGCGGCTCGCGGACATGGGCATCGCCATCTACATGATCACCGGGGACAACCGCCGCACCGCCGGCGCGGTGGCGCGGGAGGTGGGGATCGATAACGTCCTGGCCGAGGTCCTGCCGCAGGACAAGGCCCTCGAGGTGAAACGGCTGCAGGAGGAAGGCAAGGTAGTGGCCATGGTCGGTGACGGCATCAACGACGCTCCCGCCCTGGCCCAGGCGGACCTGGGCATCGCCATGGGCTCGGGTACCGACGTGGCCATGGAGGCCGGGGGCATCGTGATCATCAAGGACGACCTGGGGGCCGTGGCCACCGCCCTGGAGCTGGCCCGGGAATCCATGACCAAGATCAAGCAGAACATGTTCTTCGCCCTCTTCTACAACGCCATCGGCATCCCCATCGCCGCGCGGGCTTTCTCCTTCCTGGGCCTGGCGCTCAAGCCGGAGCTGGCCGGGCTGGCCATGGCCTTGAGTTCCATCTCGGTGGTCGGCAACTCCCTGCTCCTGCGGCATTTCCGCCCCCGCAGGGTGAACCGCCTCTCGCAGGTGGCCCCGGTGATCATGGTCCTGGTCTTCACCCTGCTCTTCCTGCAGTTCGCGTGGATCAGCTCGCGCATGGACGAAGGCGATATGGACGGCGGGATGGAAACGGAGCCCACCCAGGAGGATACCGATCCGGAGATGGACATGGAATCGTCCCTGGAGGGGATGATGAACCAGGCGGGTATGTCCGATTCCCGGTGGGTGAGGTTCGTCTTCGACGACGGGCGCCGCAGTATATCGCATGCCGCCGGCGCTCCCGTTATCGCGGGAACCCCCTTGATGCACGAGGGGGCGGCGGATTGAAACGGTCACCGTTGGCGGTAGGAGAACCGCATGGATCGGGAGGTGGCGGATTGCACGAGAAGAAGCTGAAGGCGATCCTCAATTTCAGGAAGGCGCAGAGCCATATCGCGAAGATCATCAAGATGATCGAGGCCGACGAGTACTGCATCGATATCATGCAGCAGAACCTGGCGGTGATGGGCCTCCTGAGGTCCGCCCAGCAGCTGATCATGGAGGGACACCTCAACAGCTGCTTCGCCGAGGCCATGAAGACCGACGACGAGGAGAAGCAGCAGAAGATGATCGAGGAGATCCTGGTGGTCAGCAACTGGTCCAACCGCTAGGAAAAACGCGGGAAACGAAATGGAGTCGGTAGCGGAATGAACAAGACGACGGTGGAGATCAAGGGCATGCACTGCCGCTCCTGCGAGCTGCTCGTGGAGGAGAAGCTGCGGGAGGTCGCGGGCGTCGAGCGCGTCAGGGTCAGCTGGCGTAAGAGCAGCGCGGATATCTTCTCCGACGGGCCGCTCGACAAGGGCAGTATCGGGAAGGCCGTAACGGCGGCGGGATACGAGGTCGGGTCCGGCGACTCCGGGTCCTGGATCAGCAGGGACCCCAAGGTATACCGCGACCTCGCGATAGCGGTTCCCGCCATCCTGATCCTCTACCTCATCGCCGGCAGGTTGGGCATCTTCGAGTGGAACGTGACCTCGGGCAATCCGTCCAACCTCCTCGTCGTCCTGGTCGTGGGGCTCACGGCCGGTTTCTCCAGTTGCATGGCGCTCGTGGGGGGGCTGGTGCTGGGGATATCGGCCAGGCACGCGGAGAAACACCCCGCGGCCACGCGCATGCAGAACTTCCGCCCCCATCTCTTCTTCAACCTGGGGAGGATAATATCGTTCGCCGTGCTCGGCGGCCTGGTGGGGCTTCTCGGCCGGGTGTTCCATTTCTCGGGGCCGGTCCTCGGCGTACTGATCATCGTGGTGGGCCTGGTGATGTTCTTCATCGGCCTGCAGCTCACGGACCTCTTCCCGCGTCTATCGTCCGGCGGCCTGACCCTGCCCCCCGCCCTGAGCAGGCTCCTGGGCACGCACAAGCGCCGCGACGACGAGTACGGCCACGCCAATTCCATGCTCCTCGGAGGCCTTACCTTCTTCCTCCCCTGCGGTTTTACCCAGGCCATGCAGCTCTACGCCATGAGCACGGGCAGCTTCGTCATGGGCGCCCTGGTCATGGGCATATTCGCCGTCGGAACCACGCCCGGGCTCCTGGGCATAGGCGGATTGACGTCCTACTTCAAGGTCTCCCGCGCCCGCTGGTTCTTCCGTTTCGCCGGCGTGCTCGTGGTGGCGCTGGCGATGTTCAACATCTCCAACGGTTACAACCTCACCGGCTGGGACCTCTTCGATCTCGGCGACGGCACGGCGGCCCAGGCGGAAGCCGGGTCGCTTCCCCCGGTCGAGGGCGGCTACCAGGTGGTGAACATGGCCCAGGTGTCGTCCGGCTACCGGCCGAACCAGTTGACCGTGCAGGTGGGCACCCCCGTTAGGTGGGTCATTGACGGGCAGAGCCCCAATTCCTGCGCCAGCAGCCTGCAGGTGCCGAAACTGGGCATAGTCAAGAGCCTCTCCCCCGGCGAGAACGTCATCGAGTTCACGCCTCAGGAGACGGGCGAGATCAAGTTCAGCTGCACCATGGGGATGCACACAGGAAGGTTTATCGTCGTCGACGGCAGCGACCCCGGCGCCGTCCCGCCTCCAACGGAGGAGGAACCCGCCGTTCCCGCCCCTTGCATGCCTTGCTGCGGCTGACATGGCGACAGGCTGAACGAAAATATAAGAACTGGTGCGTTCAAAGCAGGGGTCAACCCCCCGGACAATCTATCGATTATCGGTCAGTCGCCCATGCCGCACAGTCGCGGCACCATCAAAGGATGAAAACGGCTTCGTGCCTTGAATGGGATACAAGATATGGTGCTGGACGGCTATTTTCGGAGCAGCCTGGCGAGGAACGAAGCAGGTTTGACAAACCCGGACCTGCGGGGAGCGACCTCGTACGGCGGCCAGACCGCCGAAATAAGCATTCCGGTCCGTTAATGCGGAAACGATTCGAGAGCGGCAATGCGCCGCGCCCGCTTGTCAGGCTCAGAGTGGCAAGGCCCGTGAGATCATGCGACCACGTTTAACCGGCCACGCTCGCCGATGCTCTTGTCCGCCGCCGGAGCCGGGCGGACAGAAGGTTATCGGGGACAAGCGTAGTAGATAGATATAGCCGTAGCGAGTCGCCGGAAGCGTTTCCCGGCATACCGGAGGGAAAAGGCCCGCCGCCATGGTCACTGAAACGGACGGGAATGAGACAGCCCTCGTGGTGAGCGAGCTGGTAAAGGACTACCCGCGCCCCGCGAGGGGATGGCGGTCGTTCTTCCTCCCCTCCTGGAAACAGGGCGCCATCAGGGCCCTCGACGGGGTGAGCTTCGAGGTCCGCCGCGGCAGCGTCTTCGGGCTGCTGGGCACCAACGGCGCGGGCAAGACCACCCTGATCAAGATCTGCTACAACCTGCTGGCGCCGACATCGGGCTCCGTTGCCGTCCTGGGGGAGGACCCCCTGCATCACGGCCGCCGCATACGCAGCTTCATGGGGATGGTCAACAGCGAGGAGCGCAGCTTCTACTGGCGCCTCTCAAGCCGCCGCAACCTGGAGTTCTTCGCCTCCCTCCACGATATGGACGGCAAACAGGCGGCGAAGCGCATCGAGGAACTTGGCGCGCTCACCGGCATCTCCGAATACCTCGACGTCCCCTTCTCGGACTATTCCACCGGCATGCGGCAGAAGGCGGCGCTGGCGCGCGCCCTACTGCACGACCCCCAGGTACTGCTCATGGACGAGCCGACCCGCTCCCTCTCCCCGGACGCCGCCTACCCCCTGCGGGATTTCATACGCCGGGAGCTGGTGGAGGCGCGGGGGAAGGCGGTGCTCCTGGCCACCCAGGACATGGACGAGGCGGAGCGCCTGTGCGAGGACGTGGCCCTGCTGCACCGCGGCCGCCTCCTCTACCTCGGCACCCTGGCCGGGCTGCTGGAAACCGGCAGGGGGGAACTCGGAGCGGAGGCGGGGCTGGGGGATATCTTCGTGGAGCTGGTGCGGAGGGCGGAGGAACCAGCATGAGAAAAGCCCTGGCCTTCCTCAAGCGCGACTTCTTCATGGAGGCAAGCTACCGCTTCAACTTCCTCCTCTCACTCATCGGAGTCGTCTTCTCCGTGGCCATCTTCTACTTCCTGGGCAAGATCGTGGACCCCGCCTACGTCCAGGGCTCCGCAGATAACTACTTCTCCTTCGCGCTGGTGGGGATGGCCATGGCCATGTACCTGCGCACCGGCCTGGGCTCCTTCGCCGAGAGCATGCGCGAGGAGCAGATGATGGGGACCCTGGAGGCCATGATGTCCACGCCGACCTCCCTCACCACCATCGTCCTCTCCTCCTCCCTGTGGCGCTTCCTCTTCACTTCCGTATCCGTGCTGGCTTTCCTGGTGGTGGGCGCGTTCTTCGGCGTCTCATTCGCGGGGGCCAACGTCCTCGCCGCCCTGCTCCTGCTGGTGCTCACCGTGGCCTGCTATGCCGCCCTGGGCATCGTCTCCGCCAGCTTCATCATCGTCTTCAAGCGCGGCGACCCCATCAACTGGGTGGTGAGCAGCCTCTCCATCCTCCTGGGGGGCGTCTTCTATCCCATCTCCGTGCTCCCCGGCTGGATGCGGTTCCTCTCGCGCCTGCTCCCCATAACCTGGTCCCTGGAGGGCGTGCGGGGGGCGCTGCTCATGGGCGAGAGCTTCTCCACCCTGTGGGACGGCTTCCTGGCCCTGGCCGTCATCGCCGCGGTGCTCATACCGCTGAGCCTGGCCTCCTTCCGCCTCGCCGTGCACTACGCCCGCAGGACCGGCACCCTGGTCAAGTATTGATGGGGCCGGTATGCGTTTATCTTTGCAGCGAAACGGGTAAACCATAATAATGCAGGCAGAAATGGCGGACGTACGCGGAGCGGCTTCTTGGCACAGGAGGACGAAATGGAGAGCACTTTTCTCGAGGACGTCGTACAGCGCGAGGTGGAGATAGCCGGCGGCACCTGCGGCGTGCCCATCCTCTACCGGGACGTCTTCGGCATGGCGGGGGTCTTCACCGCACCCTCC
>CAZQFX010000001.1:44564-52563 GCA_964592775.1 uncultured Actinomycetota bacterium | reverse complement strand
TTATATACTTCTCCTGCCGCCGGACGTGCGCGTGCCAGGCCTCCTTGCGTTCATCCCTGGAGCCATACGCTCACTCATGAAGAGACTGCTTCTCAATACGTCAGGGCTGGCACCGCCGCGCCGCCCTCCGGGCGTCGCTGTCGCTTACGCGATGCAGACTTCCGATGCCTATGTGGCATCAACGGCCGATGATGTACCGGTTGGGGTCCACTTCCTCGCGCAGCAGGCGCAGCTCCTCCTCCGTGGGCTCGGGGGTCTCCACCACCTCGGGGGCTTTCAGCAGCTCAAAGCCAGTGTTTTCCTGCACGTCATCGAATGCGAATCCCTTGTGGACGGACTCCACCCGCATACGCTTGGTCTCGGGATCGTACCCCATCACCGCCATGTTGGTGATCACCTTATGCGGCCCGGTGTTCGCGGGAAGCCCCGCCCTCTCGCGCGCACCCGGACCGTCCAGGTAGCCGGGGGTGGTGACGAAGCTGACCCTTTCCACGAAGCGCCGCGCGTCCTGCGGCGTGATGACCATTATCCTCCAGGCCATGGATCCGAAATCGTTGGCTCCCCCGGACCCCGGGAAGCGCACCTTGGGCTTTTCCCAATCGCCGATGACGGTGGAGTTTATATTGCCGTACATGTCGATCTGGGCTCCGCCCAGGAAACAATAATCGACCATGCCGCGCTGGATGGTCTCCATGACCTCGCACATGCCGCTGGCCATGACCGCCTTGTGATAGGTGCGTGAATCCCCTACCGAGATAGGCATGGTGGGGAGCAGGGGCGCTATGCCTCCGGCCTCGAAGATTATTACCAGGTTGGGAGAGTGGGCTTTCTGGGCCAGCATGGTGGCGGCGCAGGGAGCGCCGGTCCCGACCGCCACTGCGGCCCCGTCCTCCAGGTTGCGGGCGGCGGCGCAGATCATCATCTCCATGGTGTTGTATTCGCTCATATCCTACCCCCTCCCGTCGAGATCGATAAGGTTTTCAATGGCGCGCAACTGGTTGATGCGCTCGATGCCGCCGCACAGATCCAGATACTGGTTGAAGTCCCGGGTGCGGTAGATGTATTTGTCCAGAAACTGCTTGAACTCCTCCGAGTTCTTCTCCACGTTCAGCCACTGCCTTAGGTGGTCCTCATCCGAGAAGTACTCGTAGGGCATGTTGCCGGGGTAGCTGCCGTAAGGCACCTCGCATACCGCGTCCACCAGGTAGTAGGGTATGACGGTCGCGGTGGGATCGGAGCGTATCTCGTCGTTGGAGATGAGCCTTTCCGTGGTGATAATCAGCCGCTTCGAGGCCCTGGCCAGCTCGAGGTCCGCGACGGATATCCCCTTTATACGGCTGTTGCCGTAGACATCCGCTTCGTGCACGTGGATGGCGGAGACATCGGGCCAGAGGGCCGGGTATAACACATAGTTCTCGCCGGTGAACGGGCACCGTACTACCTTGGCGGCGCTGTGCTTGAAGGTGTCGGTACCCATGACGTTACGGGCGGGCATGAAGGAAACCCCCGCCGCCGCCGCCTTGAGCCGGCAGGCCATGGCGAAATTCGTCCATTCGCAGGACCGTACCTTCCCGCTCTCCATATAGCGGCGGGCGTTGGGAGAGAGGCCGCGTGCCTCCAGCCCGATGATGTAGGCGATGTCGCAGCGGTCGAACACCTCGCCCGCCGCGAGGATCTGGAAATCGTGCGTGGAGGTGTGCCCGGCAAAGGCAATATTCCTCTTGTGCTGGCGCACTATCTCGTGGCAGACGGAGGTGGGAATGCGGTTCGCCCCGAAACCCCCTATGGCCAGGTATTCTCCATCGTGGACGAACTTTCCTACCGCCTCGCTGACGGTCATGACCTTGCTCGCCAGTGCCCTGTTCTTGGCATGGAAACACTCCCGCGCCTTGTCGGCGTCGGGATCCATGAAGAGGGGGCCTTCTCCTTCGGCTATGACTTCGAACATGCTCCCTTCCCTCCCTTAATCCTGACACATGGTCATCGCTGTATAAGCCGATATGTAGGATAACATTTGTCAAAAGGCATGGCAAACTATTAAGGAGCACTTGCCATTTTGTGGCGCGGAGTTTTAAATGATATCTTAACAGGGGATACTTTGGTATACGTACAAGCCGCTAGTAGAATGATTTCGTATAGAACGGCGTAGGGGCAGCTGCATCGCACTTGTAATCGTACTCATAAGACCAGGTGGTCGTCTTTCTACTGGCCCATGAAGGAAAGGGGGAGCGAGGATGAGCGAGGTCGTGTGGAAACCATACGGAGACTACATCGAGAAGGCCAACATCACCAGGTTCATGCGCAAGCACGGGATCAAGGACTATGAGGAGCTGGTGAAGAGGAGCACGGACGAGCTGGAATGGTTCTGGGACGCCATCATGGAGGACCTGGACATCCGCTGGTACAAACCTTACGAAAAGGTGATGGACACCTCGGCTGGAATTCAGTGGTCGAAATGGTATATCGGGGGGAAGACCAACGTCGTCCTCAACTGCCTGGATAAACACATGTCCACCCCGGTGAAGGACAAGCTGGCCTTTATCTGGGAGGGCGACGACGGGGCCGTGCGCAGGTACACCTACAAGGATGTGTACCGCGAGGTCTGCAAGATGGCCAACGCGCTCAAAAACCTGAAGGTCGAAAAGGGCGACACGGTGGGTATCTATATGCCCATGAGCCCGCAGATCATATTCTCCCTCCTCGCCTGCCTGAAGGTGGGAGCCATAGCCATCCCCATCTTCTCGGGCTTCGGGCCCGCGCCGGTATCGGCGCGTTTGAGGGACGCCGATGCCAGGGTGCTCATCACCGCGGACGGCTCGATACGCAGGGGCAAGCTGTTCCCCATCAAGGAGAACGCCGACGAGGCGGTGGACATGGCGCCCTCCATCAAGCACGTCGTGGTCTACCGCAGGGCGGGCATCGACATACCCTGGCACGCAACCAGGGATATATGGATGCACCAGCTCGTTCAAGGCCTTCCAGAGGACTGTCCCACGGAGGAGATGAACTCCGAGGACTATGCCATCATGATCTATACCTCGGGGACCACCGGAAAGCCAAAGGGGGCTGTACACACGCACGGAGGGTGCCTGGCCCAGATATGCAAGGAGCTGGGGTATTACTTCGACGTCAAAGAGGACGACATCTTATTCTGGCTCACGGACATCGGCTGGATGATGGGACCCTGGATGATCATCGGGGTCATGAGCTTCGGGGGGACTTTCGTCATCTTCGAGGGCGTGCCCGATTATCCCGAGCCAGACCGGCTCTGGGAGCTGGTCGACCGCCATGCCATCACCACCTTCGGCATCTCGCCCACGGCGATCCGCATGCTCATGCGCTTCGGGGAGGCGTGGATAGACAAGCACGACATCTCGAGCCTGCGCCTGCTGGGCTCGACCGGAGAGCCCTGGGATCCCGAATCTTGGATGTGGTACTTCGACAAAGTTGGGAAGAAGAAGCTGCCCATTATCAATATCAGCGGAGGTACCGAGATCGTGGGATGCTTCCTCTCGCCGCTGCCGATAACCGATCTCAAGCCCATCACCTTGCGCGGCCCCGGGCTGGGCATGGCCATAGACGTGTACGACGAAGACGGCAAGCCGGTGCGCGGGGAAAGGGGACACCTGGTGGCGACCAAGCCCGCCCCCTCCATGACCAGGGGTTTCTGGAAGGACCCGGAAAGGTACATCGAAACCTATTGGTCGCGCTGGCCGGATATCTGGTACCACGGGGACTGGGCTTCGGTCGACGAGGATGGTTTCTGGTTCCTGCACGGCCGTTCAGACGACACCATCAAGGTGTCCGGCCGCCGCACCGGCCCGGCGGAGATCGAGGCGGCGCTCATCGAACACGAAGCGGTGTCCGAGGCGGCGGTTATCGGTGTCCATCACGATATCAAGGGCGAGGCGGTCGTCTGTTTCGTGGTGCTGCGCAACGAGTTCCAGCCCTCCGCCGACCTGAACGAGTCCATCAAGGACAAGGTGGCGGAGGTCCTCGGCAAGGTCGGGCGCCCGGACGAGGTGCATTTTGTCAACGCCCTGCCCAAGACCCGTTCCGCCAAGATCGTGCGTCGCCTGATCAAGGCGAAATACCTGGGCGAGGAACTGGGCGACCTGGCTTCGGTGGAGAATCCCCAGGCCCTGGACGAGATCCCGGTCCAGGAAGGGTAGGGTTTCCGGCCCGGCATCGAAGGCGTTCGGGTTGCTTTTTATCGCCCGAGCCCGGGGGTAACGGTCCTCGCTCCGCACTCGCAGGCTGCATATCCGGAGCGCGGTTTTCTCGCGCATATACTGCTCACGAAGGTCGCTTCGGACCGACCCCCGGTTCTCGGGCGGGGATTTCAAACGTGCTACGCCCGGGGGCCCTGCTGATACCGAAGCCCGGTTTATGTACGCTTTCGGCTTTTATATTCGATGCTTCCGGATATTCTTAAGAACAAGTCCGCCCGCATTGTAAAAGGGCGCCCCGCGAAGGGGCGCCTGTAGTTCGACGGTCTATAACTCGGGTCCACCCTTGAGGTCCAGGATCTGGCGCGTCTCGTCGGGGGTGGCGGGCTCGCGGTCGGCGAGCTCCGCTATCTTCACCGCCTTCTCGACCTGCTCGTAGGAACCCTTGGCGAGCACGCCCTTGCTGACGGTGATGTTATCCTCGAGGCCGACACGGATATGCCCGCCCTCTACGGCAGCGTGGAAGGCGCCGCGGAACTGCGATGGGCCCACCCCGCACGTGCTCCAGGTGGCGTCGTCCGGTATGAGTTCCCGGAAGCGCTGAAAATTACCCAGGTCGAGACCGCAACCGCCCAGTACCCCCCAGACGAACTGGTAGTGCATTGGTTCGACGAAGATCCCCTGGTGGCGCACAAAAAGAGTGTTGTAGATACCACCCAAGTCGTAGACCTCGAGCTCCGGCTTGGTGCCTGCTTCCTTCATCTCCTTGGCGAAGTCGGTGAGCATCTGGAAGGTATTGGTGAATACCGTCTCGCCCAGGATGATATGCTGCTTCCAGTCTCCGAGGGCGAAGTTCATGGAGTTGGTGTTGAGAGACGCCATCTCCGGCTTCAGAGCCTTCACCACGCCTATGCGCTCCTCCGGGGTGGCGCCGATCCCGATAGCGGTGGAGAGGTTGATGACGATGGGGCACTTCTCCGTGATCCCCTTCACTATCTCGCGCAGCACGTCGATGCTGGCGGTGGGGAAACCGGTTTCCGGGTCCCGCGCGTGGATGTGCACGATGGCGCATCCGGCATTGTAGCACCGGTACGCCTCCTCGATGAACTCCCCGGCGGTATAGGGTACCGCCTCGTTCTGGGACTTCATGGTCGCAGCTCCGGCTAAAGCCGCGGTGATGATGCATTTATCCTCGAGTGACATGGCAATACCTCCTGTCAAGCCTGATGAGACTCCCAACGTGACTGCGCTTCCCCGTTTGCCGGAAGGGAAAAGCTACATTATCCTAATACTGCAGCGGTTGAAAATCAATTTGTGTTCTTCAGGGAGAAGTATGGGTGTAAAAACAGGAAATGCGTGATGACGGGATCGGGTCGGATCCTCGATCTCGGGCGATCTTGCCTTCGTGCAGCCGGGGATGCAAGGGTCGACCGCCATTTGGTAATGTTAAGGTGTTCTGCGCATCCTGATGTATCCTGATGCCGGAGCGAGGACTCAGCGATCAGGGGCTAGGGGATTATAGGAGGAGAAGATGGAGCAGCACAACCCGGGCCAGATGAAAAAATACCTCAAGCAATTGAAGCAGAGGGAGGAGCAGTACCTGTATTACCTGGGTCAGCTCGCCTTTCAGGCGGGCGAGCAGGGCAAACTGGAAGACCAGGGAATGCTCGAGGCCTACCGGACCCTGAAGGACATCCAGGGCCAGGCCGCTCAATGGGAGGCTTCCCTGGAGCAGATCAAGGCGGCCAAGGAAGCGGCGCAGAGGCCGCAATGTCCCACTTGCGGCGGGGCCGTCGTCAAGGGCGCCGTCTACTGCCCCAACTGTGGAGCTTCTCTTGCCGCGCCGCCTTCCGTGGCAGCCACCGTGCCGGGCGCGGGCGGGATGCCCGCGCCGGCAGCTCACGTCACCGCGGGCCCGGTATGCCCCAATTGCGGCGGGCCGCCGGACGAAGACGCGTTGTTCTGCGGGAACTGCGGAGCACGCATAGCAGCAGCCCCCGTTGAGACGCCGGTGCCGGCCGCACCGGCAGAGGCACAGGCACAGGCGTCCGGCGCGGCGGAGCCGTCCGAAGCGAGCCCAGCGGCTCCGGAGGCCGCCGGGGCGACCGCGCCCGGCGGGGCCGAAAGCGCCCCCGCGGAAGGGGCTCCGAAGGCCGCCGCGGAGGAAGAACCAATACCCTCGCTGGAGGAGACGCTGGCCTGCCCGAGCTGCGGCACCGACATCTCCGAGAAAGACATGCGCTTCTGCCCCAACTGCGGGAGCAAGGTCAGAGAATGATCCAGGTATACACTGGCGACGGCAAAGGCAAGACGACCGCCGCCCTGGGGCAGGCCCTGCGTGCCATGGGCCACGGTATCAAAGTATACATGATCCAGTTCATGAAGGGCAGGACGTATGGAGAGCTCATAACCTGCGAGAGGTGCCTCCCGGACCTTACCATCGTCATGTCCGGACGCGATGAGTTTGTGAAGAAAGGCGAGCCGGAGGAGATCGACCTGCGCATGGCGCGCGAGGGCTTCGAGATGGCGAAAAAGGTAGTGGCGGAAGGCGCACACCAGATGCTCATCCTGGACGAGATAAACGTAGCTATGGACTACGGCTTGCTGCCAGTGGACGAGGTATTGGACTTCCTGCGCTCCTGCCCGCGCGAGATGGAGATAGTATGCACGGGCAGGTACGTCCCCCCGGAGCTCCTGGACCTGGCCGACCTGGTCAGCGAAGTCCGAGAGGTCAAGCACCACTATCAGCGTGGCGTCGAGATGAGAAAGGGTATCGAATACTGAGGTGGGCGGGATCCCATCCTCGGTTCCCAAGCGGCCGACCGGGAATGGTGATGCGACGGCATATGGAAGGACATGACGGTATGCGGCAGGAAGAGCATGCACCTATCAATGCCGGGACCGTATTCCCGGTCGATTTTTCGATCACGTAACCATGAATCCGGCGAGCCGGACCAGATCGAAGACATGACACCCGAACAACCGGAGGGGTGCAATGAACGGTAAAGACATATGGCTCGAGGAGGCCTTCCATCCGTCCCCGCGGCGTGACGCATGCTTCACTACCGTATCCGGCGAGGAGCTGGAGCCCCTGTACACCCCCGAGGACACAGAAGGCCTGGACTACGAAAGGGACCTTGGATACCCGGGCCGCTATCCCTATACCCGGGGCATTCAGGTGAGCATGTACCGGGGCCGCCTGTGGACCATGCGCCAGTTCGCCGGCTTCGGCAGCGCCGAGGACACCAACCTGCGCTATAAGTTCCTCCTGGAAAGGGGCCAGACCGGTCTCTCGGTGGCCTTCGACATGCCTACCCTGATGGGCAGGGATTCCGACGATCCCCGCGCCGAGGGGGAGGTAGGGCGCTGCGGCGTGGCCATCGATTCCCTGGCCGACATGGAGGCACTCTTCTCGGGCATAGACCTGCGCGGCATCACCACCTCCATGACTATCAACGGCCCCGCCTCCGTGCTCCTGGCCTTCTACCTGTGCGTGGGAGAGAAGCAGGGCGCTTCCTTCTCCGAGCTGGGTGGCACCATACAGAACGATATCCTGAAGGAATACATAGCCCAGAAGTCGTGGATTTTCCCGCCCCGCCCCTCCCTGCGCATCATCACCGACATCCTGGCCTTCTGCTCCCGCGAGGTGCCGCGCTGGAACACCATATCCATCAGCGGATACCATATCCGCGAGGCGGGCTCCACGGCGGTGCAGGAGCTGGCCTTCACCCTGGCCGACGGCTTCGCTTACGTGGAGGCGGGCATGGAGGCCGGCCTCGACGTGGACGACTTCGCCCCCCGCCTCTCCTTCTTCTTCAACGCCCACGTGG
>CAZQFX010000001.1:40893-44552 GCA_964592775.1 uncultured Actinomycetota bacterium | reverse complement strand
ATAGCGAAATACCGTGCCGCCCGGCGCATCTGGGCACGGCACATGAAGGAGAAATACGGGGCGCGCGACCCCCGCTCCTGGATGCTGCGCTTCCACACCCAGACGGCGGGATGCTCCCTCACCGCCCAACAGCCGGAGAACAACATCGTGAGGACCGCCTTCCAGGCCCTCTCCGCCGTGCTCGGCGGCACCCAGAGCCTGCATACCAACTCCATGGACGAGACGCTGGCCCTGCCTACGGAGAAGGCGGTGGAGATCGCCCTCAGGACCCAGCAGCTCATCGCCTGCGAGACCGGGGTCACGGGCACAATCGATCCCCTGGCCGGCTCGTACTTCGTAGAGGCCCTCACCAATCGCATGGAGGAGCAGGCGGAGGAGTATTTCCGCAGGATAGAAGAGCTGGGAGGGGTGCTCGAGGCCATCGAGGCGGGCTTCTTCCAGCGTGAGATAGCCGACGCCGCCTACCGCTACCAGAGGGAGATCGAAAGAGCGGACAGGGTGGTGGTGGGGGTGAACCGCTATCAGAACGAGGACGACACCATCTCCATCGACCTCTTGAAGATCGACCCCGCGGTGGAGAAGAGGCAGCAGGAGAAGCTGGCGAAGCTGCGGTCTTCACGCTCCGCTCCCGAGGCGGAGGCGTGCCTTGCCGCCCTGGAGGAGGGGGCACGCGGCGATGCCAACCTCATGCCGCTGATCATCTCCTGCGCCCGCGCCTACTGTACGGAGGGCGAGATCATCGGCGTGCTGAGGGAGGTCTTAGGCGAATACAGGGAAATGGCCATCTTCTGAAAGGCAGGCACTCCGCTACTCGGCCCGGCGGCTGAAGACCAGGTTTGCGCGAACCAGCCTGGAGCCGGGGTGCAGGTATCGCCCCGCCTAATATGTGAGATCCATCACATCAAAGATACCGCGGCGGCGATCGACGGGGGGCGATGAAGGAAACGCGGTGCTTGCGGATAGAAAGGGCGGGAGTGGGCCTTCCGTCCCACCTTTGCCCACCGTGGGAAGTGATATATACTGATGGCGGTTCGTTGGTCCGACCATTGAACTCTCAATCGATACCAGGAGGGGCGATGAACCCCGAAAAACGCCGTATCCTCGTCGCCAAGCCGGGCCTCGACGGCCATGACCGCGGTGCCAAGGTGGTTGCCCGGGGTCTCGCCGAGGCGGGTTTCGAGGTCATCTACACCGGGCTGCATCAGACCCCCGAACAGGTCGCCGAAGCCGCCCTGCAGGAAGACGTCGATGCCGTCGGCCTCTCCATCCTCTCCGGAGCCCACATGACCCTCTTCCCGCGGGTCCTGCAACTGCTGCGGGAGAAGGGAGGGGAGGGGATCTTGGTCTTCGGGGGCGGGATAATCCCGGAGGAGGATGCGGAGGAACTGGAGCGCCTGGGGGTGGCCGGCATCTTCACTCCCGGGACGCCCATAGCGGACATCGTCACGTTCCTGCGGGAGAGGCTGTGAAAGGTGACCCCCCAAGGATGCAAAAACCCGATATTCGAGATCTGACCCCCCTGCTTGATTGAGGCGAAAAATATCTAATATAATGGGATGGCCCGTGCCGGGCATGCCCTGTTCTTCCACGGGCGGCCCCAAGCAGTACAGATAGAGTAAGGTAAGCGATACAGGACGAAAAAAGGAACGGAGCGGGGAAAATCATGTGCGCTGAAGAACTAGATTTCGTTGAAAAGTACGATCTCCTCGGCTGTATCCAGTGCGGCAGGTGCACAGGCGGTTGTCCCGTGGCCCTCAGGACCGACCTCAGGGTGAGGTGCTTCATGTACGACACCCAGAACGAAGAACGCCTGGAGGAGATCTCCGAAAAACCGGAGATATGGGACTGCACTACCTGCTTTACCTGCGCGGCCCGCTGCCCCAAGGGACTGGAGCCCCTGGAGGTGCTCATCGGCCTGCGCAGCCTGCAGATCGAGGAGGGCAAGGTGCAGCCCACGGTGCGCGATGCCCTGGAGTCCATCTTCAAGGACGGGAACCCCTGGGGCTCCCCGCGCGCCAAGCGCCTGGACTGGACATCCGACCTGGAGGTGGAGGCGCTGGAGCCGGAGGCGGAGGAGGCCACCGACGTGCTCCTCTTCATCTGCTGCACCGACGCCTACGACCCACGGGTGATGAAGGCGGCCCAGGCCCTGGTGAAGGTGCTCAACGCGGCGGGCGCGGATTTCGGGCTCATCGGAGAGGACGAGAGCTGCTGCGGCAGCGAGGTGCGCCGCCTCGGGGAGGAAGGCCTCTTCGAGATGTGCGACGAGGAGAACGTGGAGCTCATCAATTCCTACAACGTCAACCGCATCGTCTGCATCAGCCCTCACTGCTACAACACCCTCAAGAAGGAGTACCACGGACTCAAGCACCCCGTGCTCCACTACACCGAGCTCATCGCCGAGCTGCTCGAGGACGGCAAGCTCCAGCTCTCCAAGGAGATCGCCAAGGTCGTCACCTACCACGACCCCTGCTTCCTGGGCAAGCAGAACGACATCTACGACGAGCCCAGGTACGTCATCACCCGCATCCCGGGGGTGGAGTTCCGCGAGTTCGACCGCTGCCGCGAGCGCAGCCTGTGCTGCGAGGGCGGCGGGGGCAAGATGTGGGTGGAGAGCGAGTCCAAGGAGGAGCGGCTCGCCGAGATAAGGGTTGAGGACGCCAAGGAGATAGAGGCCGAGGTCATTACCGTGGCATGCCCCTTCTGCCTGCTGACCCTGGAGGACGCCACCAAGGTCAAGGGAGTGGAGGAGGAGATGCGCGTGATGGACATCCTCGAGCTGCTGGCCGAGGCGTTGTAGATAGATTCAGCCATGACGCTGTCATATCAGGAATTGGAACGATCGAGGGAAGAGGTGAATTGCGTATGAACATGGTGGTATGCGTGAAGAGGGTCCCGGACACGGCGGAGTCCGAGGTCCACATCGATGCCTCCGGAAAGGATATCGACAAGAGCAGGCTATCCTTCGGAATCAACGAGTGCGACAACTACGCCGTCGAGGAGGCCATCCAGATCAAGGAGCGTCTCGAGGGCGCCGTGACCGTCATCAGCCTGGGCAACAAGGACAGCGACGAGGTCATCCGCATGGCCCTGGCCAAGGGCGGGGACGAGGCCATCCGCCTCGAGGACGACGCCTTCGCCGGAGGAGACGCGCTGGCCGTGGCCAAGGCCCTGGCCGCCGCCATCAAGGGCTTGGAGTACGACATCGTCTTCACCGGCGCCCTGACCGACGACGACGGCTACGCTGCCGTGCCCGCCGCCCTGGGAGAGCTCCTGGGTGTGCCCCACGCCACCTACGTAAAGAAGGTGGAGGTCGTCGAGCCCGGCAAGAAGGCCAGGGTCGGCAGGGAGCTGGAAGGCGGCCTCATGGAGTTTCTGGAGATCGATATGCCCTGCGTGCTGGGCATCCAGACCGGTATCAACGAGCCGCGTTACGCCTCCTTCAAGGGCATCAAGCAGGCGGCGAAGAAGGAGATCGCCCTGAAGTCCGCCGCCGACCTGGGACTGGACGCTTCCGACGTGGGCGAGGCCGGCTCCTGGGCCGTGCTCGAGAAGTTCACACCGCCTGTGGTGGGTGAGATGGCCGAGATACTGGAGGGAGAGCCCGACGAGACGGCGGCGCCGATCAGCATTCCCTCGCCCCCGGCTTGCCGCAGCGT
>CAZQFX010000001.1:29651-40883 GCA_964592775.1 uncultured Actinomycetota bacterium | reverse complement strand
CGAAATTGGCCGGCATCTTGAAAGAGAAGGGGCTGGTATAAATGAAAGACATCTTCGTACTCTTGGAACACCGCCGCGGCGAGATGCGGGACGTCTCCATCGAGATGCTCTGCGGCGCCGCGAAACTGGGCGGGACCGTGATCGCCGTCCTGTTGGGCAAGGGCGTGGACGCGTTCGCGGAGAAGGCCGCCGGCTATGCCGACAAGGTACTCGCCGTCGACGACCCCATGTTCGAGAACTACAACTCCGAACTCTACCAGATGGCCCTCTCCGCCCTTATCAAGGAGCATGGGCCGGGCGTAGTGCTCATGGGCAACACCGCCCAGGGCGTAGACCTGGCTCCCGCGCTGGCGGTCGAGTTGGGCGCTTCACTGGTAACGGACGTAACCGCCCTGGAGATGGAGGGAGAGAAGCCCAAGCCCACGCGCCAGTTCTATGGCGGCAAGCTGGACGCGCATCTCACCATGAAGGACGCCGACCTCTATATCCTGTCCATCCGCGAGGCCACCTTCGTGGCCGAGGAGCCCTCCAGGTCCGGGGAGATCGTCAAGGTGGACAACCCGGTCAAGGAGGAAGTCACCCACCGCGTGTTCTTGGAGTACGTCGAGCCCGAGGTGGGCGAGGTGGACATCACCCAGTCGGCCCTCCTGGTTGGCGTGGGCCGCGGCATCCGCGAGGACAAGAACATGCCCGTGGTGGAGGAGCTTGCCCAGACCATCGGGGCGGACCTCGCCGCCTCTCGCGCCGTGGTGGACGCCGGCTGGCTGCCCTCCGACCGCCAGGTGGGCATCTCCGGCAAGACGGTTAAGCCCAAGCTCTACCTCGCGGTAGGCATCAGCGGAGCCTTCCAGCACGTCACCGGCATGAAGGGCTCCGAGGTCATCGTGGCCATCAACAAGGACCCCGACGCTCCCATCTTCGGCATCGCCGATTACGGCATCGTGGACGACCTCTTCAAGGTGGTCCCCAAGCTTACGGAGAAGATCAAGGATTTGAAGGGCGCTTAAGGGTTGTCATTGAGCGCGGAATCCTCCGTTGCCATAATGAAATCGCAGGATAAACGACCTTTTAACCAAGGCACGAGGAGGAAAAGAGACATATGAACGGTAAACCTAGGATCGGGGTTTACGTCTGTCACTGCGGGACGAACATCGCCGGCACCGTGGACGTCGAGGACGTGGTCAGGTTCGCCCAGACCCTTCCGGACGTCGTGGTGGCGCGCAACTACAGCTACATGTGTTCGGACCCGGGGCAGGCGCTGATCACCGACGACATCGAGAAGATGGGCTTGAACCGCGTGGTGGTGGCCTCCTGCTCGCCGCGCATGCACGAGCCCACCTTCCGCAAGACGCTCCTCGCCGGCGGCCTCAACCCCTACTTCCTGGAGATGGCCAACATCCGCGAGCAGTGCTCGTGGGTGCATGAAGACCCCATCGCCGCCACCGAGAAGAGCAAGCGCATGGTGGAGGCCGCGGTGGTGAAGTCGCGCCGCCTTGAGCCCCTGGACGTGAAGGAGGTCGACGTGGAGCCCTCATGCCTCGTCATCGGGGCGGGTATCGCGGGCATCCAGGCCGCCCTGGACGTCGCGGACGCGGGCTTCAAGGTCTACCTGGTGGAGAAGGAACCTTCCGTGGGCGGGCACATGATCCAGCTCGACAAGACCTTCCCCACCCTGGACTGCTCGGCGTGCATCATGACCCCCAAGATGGTGGACGTGAACAACCACCCCAACATCGAGCTCATGACCTACTCCCAGGTGGAGGAGATCGGCGGCTACATCGGCAACTTCGACATCAAGGTGCGCAAGAAGACCCGCTACGTGGACGTAAGCAAGTGCACCGGGTGCGGCGACTGCGCGGATGCCTGCCGCATGGCGGGGCGTTTCTCCAACGAGTTCGACGAGGGCATGGGGATGCGCGGGGCCGTCTACTTGCCCTTCCCCCAGGCGGTTCCCGCGAAATACACCATCGATAAGGATACCTGTCTCTTCCTCACCAAGGGCAAGTGCGGCGAGTCACCGAAGTGCAAGGACGCCTGCCAGATCGGTGCCATTGACTTCGATCTCGAGGACGAGATGGTGGAGTTCAAGGTGGGCACCATCATCGTGGCTACCGGCTACGACGTCTTCGACGCCAGGCTGAAGCCGGAATACGCCTACGGGGTGTACGACAACGTTCTCACCGCCCTGGAGTTCGAACGCCTGGTCAACGCCTCCGGCCCCACCGGCGGCAAGGTGACCATGATAGAGCGGGGCAAGAAAAAGAAGAAGAAGGAGGGCGAGGAGGAGGAGGCCCCCAAGATCCCCGAGAGCGTCACCTTCATCCAGTGCGTGGGCTCCCGCGACAAGAGCGTGGGCAACGAGTACTGCTCCCGCGTGTGCTGCATGTACACCGCCAAGCTGGCCCACCTGGTCAAGGACAAGGTCGGCCACGACTGCGAAGTGACCGTGTTCTACATGGACGTGCGCGCTTTCGGCAAGGGCTTCGAGGAATTCTACGACCGCGTACGCCGCGAGGGCGTGAAGTATACCCGCGGCAATCCCTCGGAGATCTACCGCAAGAACGGCAAGCTCGTCGTTAGGGCCGAGGACACCCTGACCTCCACCCCCCTGGAGCACGAGACGGACATGGTGGTACTCTCCGTGGGACTGGTGCCGCGCAGGGACAACCGCGAGATCATAGACCTGCTCAAGCTGTCCCAGACCTCGGACCTCTTTTACATGGAGGCGCACCCCAAGCTGCGCCCGGTGGACACCGCCTCGGACGGCGTGTACCTCGCCGGCGTGTGCCAGGGGCCCAAGGACATCCCCGACGCCGTGGCCCAGGCCAAGGGCGCGGCCTCGGCGGCGATGATCCCCATGGCCTCGGGCAAGGTCAAGGTGGAGGCCCAGACCTCCTTCGTGGAAGAGGCGACCTGCCGCGGCTGCGGCTTCTGCGTGGAGCTGTGCCCCTACACGGCCATCGAGCTGGTGGAGGTCAACCGCATGGGCTGGCCGGTAAACGTGGCCCGGGTGAACGAGGCCCTGTGCAAGGGATGCGGTGCCTGCGCCGCCGCCTGCCTGTCCGGATCCATCCAGCAGCGTTCCTTCAAGGACTGGCAGTTGCTGCCCCAGATACAGGCTCTGGGGGTGAAGTGAGCCATGGCGGTGAACAACGGCTTTGAGCCCAACATCGTGGCCTTCCTGTGCAACTGGTGCTCCTATGCCGGGGCCGACCTGGCCGGCACCTCGCGCATACAGTACCCGCACAACGTGCGGGTGATCAGGGTCATGTGCTCGGGCAGGGTCAACCCCCTTTTCGTGATGAACGCGCTGCAGCAGGGCGCGGACGGGGTGCTTATCTCCGGGTGCCACCCCGGCGACTGCCACTACATGCAGGGCAACTATTACGCGCGGCGACGCTTCAACCTCATGCGCAACTTCCTCGAGTACCTGGGCGTGGAGCCGGAGCGCGTGCGCATGAGCTGGGTCTCCGCTTCCGAGGGCGCCAAGTGGAAAGAGGTCATCGAGGAAGTGGTGAGCGGAGTGAAGGAAGTCGGGCCCATGGACCAGTTCAAACGGAGGCAGTTAAATTGGTAGACCTTACTAAACTCAGAGAGAAAGCCAGGGAGGTCATCTCCAGGGAGGACGTGAGGGAGCTCATCGGGTACCGCTCCGGCACCTACGGCTTCCGGGCTCGCCCCGCCTTCGTTCTGGGCCCGGACGAAGCGGACCAGCTCATCTTCACGCCCGCCTGCGTGAACAACCTCGCGAGCTACATAGTCCTGGAGGAGAAACTACCTGTGAAGCGAGGAGAGGAGCCCGACCTGCGCAAGGTTGCGGTGATGGTCAAGGGCTGCGACTCCCGCGCGCTGGTGCAGCAGATGGAGGAGAAGGCCTACGGCCGCGAGCGCGTCCTGGTGCTGGGCATTCCCTGCACCGGCGTGGTGGACATGGCCAAGGTACAGGCACGCTTCCCTGATGTGTTGGAGGTCGGCGACATATCCCTCGAGGGCGACAAGTTCGTGCTCGCTTTCAACGGCGGCAAGGAGGAGGTGCCCAGGGAGGAGCTGCTGGCGGACAAGTGCCTGCGTTGCCGCTATCCCACCCCCCTGGTATACGACGAGCTCCTGGACGCCGAGGTGGAGCGCTTCGCGGACGACGACTACGCCGACATCGCGAGGCTGGAGAAGCGCGCGGCGGACGAGAAGTGGGCGTACTGGGAGGAGAAGTTCTCCCGCTGCACCCGCTGCTACTCCTGCCGCAACGTGTGCCCCATGTGCTACTGCGAGGACTGCGTTCTCGACCGCCTGCAGCCGCAGTGGATGCGCCGCAGCGTGGACATAAGCGAGAACACGGCCTACCACATCTCCCGGGCGTATCACCTGGCCGGCCGCTGCATCCAGTGCGGCGAATGCCAGCGGGTATGCCCGGTGGACATCCCGCTCATGGAGCTCAACCGCAAGTTCTACCACGACGTGGAGGAGCTCTACGACTACGAGCCGGGCACCAACGTAGAGAATCCGCCCCTGCTCTCGACCTTCAAGGTCGAGGACCGAGAAGACTTCATAATGTAAGAGGTGGGTGCTATGGCAGTAAAGAAACTCAGCAAGGAAAAGGTCGGAGAGGCTCTGCAGGAGCTCTCCAAGTTCCGCCTCATCGCGCCCGCCAAGTCGGACGACGTGGTGGTCTTCAAGCACATAGAGGACCCCTCCGAGGTCTGCCTCGATTACGGGAACTCAACCGTCCCCCCCAAGAAGTTCGCCTTCCCGCAGACCGAGACCCTGTTCCGTTTCCAGGTCGGGAACCCCGGGCTCGAGGAGAAGAACGTCGAGGAGGAGGGGACCACGGTCATCTTCGGGCTGCGCCCCTGCGACGCCAGGGCCATGGCCATCGTTGACAAGCTCTTCGCCTGGGACTTCGACGATCCCTATTACCTCAAGCGCCGCGACCTGACCACCATGGTGGGCATGGCCTGCGTCGAGCCCCCCTCGGTGAACTGCTTCTGCACCTCGCTGGGCGGCGGCCCCTTTGGCATGGAGGGACTGGACCTGCTGCTCACGTATATGGGCGACTACTACCTGGTGCAGGCGGTCACCGATAAGGGCAAGAAGCTGGAGGAGATGCTCTCATCCCAGCTCGAAGAGGCCCCCGCGGATGACGAGAAGAAGGCGAAAGAGATGGCCATTGCGGCCGAGGACAGGATCCGCCGCTCCATTGAAACGGACGGCATCCCGGAGAAACTGCCCGGGCTGTGGGAGAACGAGCTGTGGAAGAAGGTCTCCGCGGCATGCCTGGGCTGCGGCATCTGCACCTTCCTCTGCCCCACCTGCCACTGTTTCGACATCCAGGACGAGGTGGAGGAGATGGGAGAGGGGCGGCGCTGCCGCATGTGGGACTCCTGCATGTTCGAGGAGTACACCGTGCACGCCTCCGGGCACAACCCCCGGCCGACGCGCAGGGAGAGGACGCGCAACCGCATCAACCACAAGTACTCCTACTATCCGAACAGGTTCGGCGTCGTCGCCTGCGTGGGATGCGGCCGCTGCATCAACCTCTGCCCGGTGAACATCGACATATTGGATATCCTCGATCAGGTGGTGGATGCCTCATGAAGAACCCGTACATTCCCTACCAGGTGAACATCATCGACGCGTGGTACGAGACGCCGGTTGGCGACCGCTGCATCAAGACCTTCAAGGTCACCTTCGCCGACGAGAAGGTGTGGGACACCTGGAGCCACCTGCCGGGCCAGTGCGCCATGGTGGGCATCCCGGGCGTGGGCGAGTCCATGTTCTGTATCTCCTCCTCGCCCACGGAGCAGGGTTTCCTGCGTTTCAGCATCATGAAGGCGGGAAAGAACACCTCCGCCCTGCACGATCTGGAGGCGGGAGACTCCTTCTTCATCCGCGGACCCCTGGGGAACAGCTTCCCCCTGGAGGAGTGGAAGGGCAAGAGAGTGGTGACCATCGGCGGCGGCATCGGGCAGGCCCCCCTGCGCCCGGTCATCCAGTGGATCCGCGACAACCGCTCCGACTATGAGGACCTGAGGTTGATCTACGGCGCCCGCACCTCCGACGACCACTGCTTCAAGGCGGAGTTCGAGGAGATAGGCCAGAGCGGTGAGTGCGAGTGCCACCTCTCCGTCGACGTGGAGGAGGAGAAGTGGCCTCACTTCGTGGGCTTCGTCCCCACCCTGCTCATGGAGGTCAAACCGCACCCCGAGAACACCATCGCGGTGACCTGCGGCCCGCCGATCATGATCAAGTTCGTGCTGGAGAACCTGGAGAAGCTCGGTTTCGCGCCAGAGCAGGTGTACACCACCCTGGAGAACCGCATGAAGTGCGGCATCGGCAAGTGCGGGCGCTGCAACGTGGGCCATCTCTACGTGTGCAAAGACGGCCCGGTCTTCTCCTACGCGCAGATGAAGGAGATCCCCGAGGCCTTCGCGTGATCGGATCGTTGATCTCAGGTAATGGCGACCGGGGTCAGTCATCCATGTCGCGCGGCCGCGACACCACGGAGGATGAAGATCTTCAGCGACTGGCGGCACAACATATACTATTTGAGCGTGATATTCCGTCGAAGTACGACCCCAAGGCATGCACGGCGTCATTACGGGACTGTGCGCCCCGATCCCGTTCCAGGGCTGGTCATGAGCTTCCTCAAGGAGAGCGCCAAGGAATATCATTCCAATTCGTACCCGGAATGTGATAAAAACACTTTTGGCGCGTTGTAGATGTTGTGATATCAGGCGTGCCGCGGGAAGGATAATTAGCTAATAGCAGGGAAATAAGCGGCAAAAGGAGGATGCGCTTGGTATTCAGGATGCAGGCGTGGCGGGTGCTCCGCCACATGTTGTTGGCCCTGGCGTTAATCGTAGGCACTGCGGTAGCCGTGGTCGGCCTGGCCTTCCTCGGCCTGGATATCGCCTATGCCGGCCACGTCTTCAAGGGCGTGTACGTGGAGGGTATCAACATCGGCAGCATGAGCCGGGACGAGGCCGTAGAGACGCTGCGCTCGGAGCTCGACCTCGCGGCCCTCAACGGCGACCTGGTGCTGACCTTCGACGGTTATACCTGGCCGCTTCCCCTCTACGAGATAGACGCCTACGTGGATATCGAGGCCACGGTGGACAAGGCCCTGGACGCGGGACGCGACATACCCTTCTACGAGCGCTGGGCCAACCGGGCCGCCTTCCGGGGTCTGGGCCGGAACATAGAACTGGTCATCCACTACGGTTACCGCAAGCTGGATTCCTTCATCTCATCCCTGGAAGCTACGATCAACAGGCCCCCGGTAAACGCGGAGATAAAGCTGGAGGGGCGCAAGCTCGTATACCAGAGGTCGCAGGAGGGATGGGAGCTGGACAGCGACGTGGCGCGAGAGAGCATAATCTCCGCCCTTTCCTCGCATGACCGTATCGCCCAGTTGCAGATAGGGGTCACTCTGCCGGAGGTCTCCGACGAGCAGGTCGGCAAGGTGATCACGGTGGACAAGACCAATCATATCCTAACCCTGCACAATAACATGGAGATAGAAAAACAATATCCCATTGCCGTAGGTAAGCCCTCCTGGCCCACTCCCAGCGGCACCTTCAAGGTGCTGGGCAAACAGAAGAACCCGACCTGGGTAAACCCCGGGACTTCCTGGGCCGCGACCATGCCCCCGTATATACCCGCGGGACCCGGCAATCCGCTGGGCACGCGGGCCATACAGACCAGCGCCTCCGGGGTCTTCATCCACGGCACCTACAACTCGTGGTCCATAGGGGAGTCCGTGTCCCACGGATGCATACGCATGTACATCAAGGATTCCGAGGACCTCTTCGAGCGAGTCCCGGTTGGGATACCGGTGCTGATCTTCTAGCGCCGAAGCTTGCCTCCGACCGTGCGGTAAACCGCTATCCACATTTAGCCGAGTAGTATCGTGGGGAACGAAGTTCTTCTCCGGGGAGCTCGCAGGCGGTTCTCCTCCCAGAAGTGTGGGTAGAGAGATACGAGCTATTTAAGGCCGATAAGGAAAAGGGCTGGCAGAAAAGATATGGGTAAACCGTTGCATGTTGAATGCCATCCGTATTGTCCACACAATATGGCGATGAGCCTTGCGGATTGGCCCGATCATCGCCGTTTCCGGGTGAAGAAACGGGAATAATAAGCACTGGAGATGGAGCTCAGAGAGGAAGGCAGCGGCGGATGAAGAGGAAAGCGGTTTTCAAGCTCGCGGTTCTCCTGGTCTTTCTAGCTTTGTTTTCCGGTTCGGCCCGGGCGGATGATCCCGCGGGCGCGGGCACCATGCCGACCCCTTCGGGGCTATGCGTCGTACGAAGGACGCAGGACGCCGGCATGCGCATCGCCCTGACCTGGCAGCCCGTGGAGGGCGCCTTCGGCTACAACGTCTACCGCTCCGAGACACCGGACGGCCCCCCCGCGCAGGTGGGGGGGAAGGCGGCGGGCTCCATGCTCGATTACCCCGTGTTCCTGGATGAGGAGGTCGAACAGGGGAAAGGGTATTACTATGCCGTAACGGCGGTCGACGCCGACCTCGACGAAAGCGCTCCATCGGCCCGTGTATACGCGGCGGTGGAGGCCATGGCCAGGGCCGCGGGTGGGCCCAAGAGGATCGTCTGCTCCCTGAGCGACCAGCGCCTCTATTTCTTCGAGGGGGATCAACTGGTCAACGTGACGCGCTGTTCCACCGGCCTGAACAACGCCACCCCGACGGGCAATTTCCGCATCCTGGGACACTACGGAACCCACGTGGGCCTGGGAGGAGCCATCTGCGACTACTGGATGGCCTTCACCTCCGCCCATGGCATGCACGCCTGGCCGCGGGGCTCCCGCGGCTACGAGACCGGGTTGGGAGCCCCCGCTTCCCGTGGCTGCATCAGGCAGCATCCCATGGAGGCCTACTGGCCTTATTACTGGGCTCCCGACGGCACGCCCCTGACCATTACCCACACCTCGCTGACGCGCAGGATCATTTCCGGATGCCATTCGTCTATCGGCGCTCCCGCATTGTCCAGGGAGTGGTATTTCGCGGAGGGCTATACCGCGGAGGGCTACGATACCTACCTCCTTCTCGGCAACCCCGGCGACTACGGTACCGACGCCCGCGTAACCTTCCTCAAGGAGAGCGGAGAGGTCGTGGAGCAGGTGTGCGGCGTAGCGCCGCATTCGCGCTACACCCTCACCGTGGACGACGTTCCGGGGATGGACGCCACCGCCTTCTCTATGCGGGTGGATTCAAGCGAGCCCATAGTGGCGGAGCGCGCGATGTATTTCTCCGCCGGAAAGAGGAGCGACGGCACGGTGGCACTGGGCGCCACCCGATTATCCAAAGACTGGTATTTCGCGGAGGGGTACACGGCGGAGAACTTCGATACCTACCTGCTCATGGCCAATCCCGGAGACAGCCCGGTGAACGCCTGGGTATATTTCTTCCTCGAGGACGGGAGGATGGTGGATTACGTGTTCTGGATAGGCCCCCACTCCCGCTTCACCATGGCCGTGGACGCCTTCCCGGTCGTCGGCGCGGCCTCGTTCTCCATGCAGGTTCACGCCGACGGGCCTATCGCGGCGGAGAGGGCGATGTATTTCACCAAGGGCTATATCAAGGGGGGGCATTCCACCGTGGGCGCCCCCCAGCCCTCCCAGAGCTGGTTCTTCGCCGAGGGATGCACGCGACGTTTCTTCGAGAGCTATATACTGCTCGGCAACCCCGGCGACCAGGACGCCTTCGTTACCGTCGATTTCTATCTCAACGAGGGCAGCATACGCCACGAGTATCTCGTCGGGGCGCATCGCCGCGTGACCGTCCCCATCGCCTCCCAAGGCGGCCTCGGCAACAACGAGATGGCCTTCTCCGTATACGCCGACCGCCCCGTGGTGGCGGAGCGGTCCATTTATTACGACCTCGACAGCCACCGCGGCGGGACGGTCACCACCGGCTCGCCGCATACCTCGCTGCAATGGTATTTCGCCGAGGGCTATACGGACGGGGCGTTCGACACCTATATCCTACTCTCGAATCCCTCCTTCGCGCCCGCGTTCGTCGATGTGGTGTTCCACCGCGATGACGGGGCGCTGTTCTCACGGCAGTATCTCATCCCGGCGCAGCGGCGCGTCACCGTGAGCGTGGATAGCCTGCCCGGGTTGGAGCGCGCCTCGTTCTCCACCGTGGTACGCTCCGAAGTGCCGATAGCGGCCGAGAGGACCATGTATTTCGTGATGACGCGCGGCTATTGAGAGGTCCGGCTGCCGCACCTTCGGAGGTCCCCGTCTTTGCCGGATCCGCTTGTGGCCGCCAGCTCCTCCGGGTAGGGCCGGAGGAAGGTCTGGCCGTTGAGGCAGTCCTGGCCGAAGCGGGCGATCCAGGAGCGGTTTGAAAGGTTGCCGGCCCCGGCAGGTGGTTCATGCGATATTGACGCGGTTGCGCCCTCCCAACTTGCTCCCGTACATGAGCTCGTCAGCCCGCTTCACCAGGGTTTCCACGCTGCCGTAATCCATTTTCCGCACCGTCTTCCCGCAAGGCAAGAAAACACTACCTATTTTGTCAATTATTCCCTCCGTGGCGGCGTTCTCCCTTCCGTTTTGGCAGGCGGGCTTTCAACAAGCGTGTCAGTAACGCATCTCCTCGTTTAGCTGGAGCTATGGCACGATTTAAGCCCCCAGGTTTATTGACTGTGCATATGGTTGGTGATAACCTTGTAGAGGTTCGCCTACGAGGAGGGGCCGCCGGGATAGTTCACTCTCCTGCCAGCATTTCGGCTCCGAGGGATGGGATTCTCACCCAAGGAATACAGAAACCGGGACGGCCCGGAGCCATAGGAGGAGGTGAAAACCGAAAATCCAGGTTCTTATCATCAAGAGGGGTTGTTGATCCACGAATAAGAGAGGTGAAGAATGGCGTACGACTATGAACTGGTGAAAGTAGAGATCGCGGACGGCGTGGCGACCATGACCCTCAACCGCCCTCCCCTGAACCCGCTCAACGCCGACCTCTTTCTGCAGATAGGGCAGTGCGCCCGGGAGCTTTCCCTCGACGATAGCGCGAGGGTTGTGGTCATGACCGGCGGAGAGAAGCACTTCGCGGCCGGGGCCGACATCAAAGAGATGGTCGAGCAGACGCCGGTGATGATCTCCAAGTTCATCGGAACCGCCCAGGCCAGCTTCAGCGCCGTGGAGAACATCCCCAAACCGGTCATCGCGGCCATCAACGGTCCCGCGATCGGTGGCGGGTTATGCCTCGCGCTC
>CAZQFX010000001.1:21548-29641 GCA_964592775.1 uncultured Actinomycetota bacterium | reverse complement strand
GGCCATCAACGGTTTCGCCCTGGGGGGAGGATGCGAGCTCGCCATATGCGCCGATTGGCGCTACGCGCACGAGGACGCCAGGATAGGCCAGCCCGAGATACTGCTGGGCATCATCCCCGGCGCGGGCGGGACCCAGAGGCTGCCCCGCCTCATCGGTCCTGCCAGGGCCAAGGAGATGATCTACAGCGGCCGCTTCTATTCGGCCCAGGAGTGCCTGGAGATGGGACTGATGCAGAAGGTGGTCGCAGGCGAGGAGTCGGTGATCGAGTATGCGCAGAAGATCGCCGCCAAGTACGCAAACGGTCCCGCCGTGGCGCTGGCCATGGCCAAGACCGCCATCAACAAGGGCATGGAGTGCTCCATCGAGGAAGGCCTGATCATGGAGGCACATGGGATAGCGCTCTGTTTCGGCTCGGAAGACCAGAAGATAGGTATGCGTACCTTTATCGCGGAAGGCCCGGGTAAGGCCAAGTTCGTGGGGAGGTAATGCGCGTACTCCATGACATAGATGGGTGGCAACGAGAGCCTGTGGACGAGAGATCATGAACCCGTTAGGAGTTCGAAGAGGTAAGGAGGTTCTTTCATGGTAGATTTCGAACTCACTGAAGAGCAAAAAGCAGCCGTCAAGATGGCCCACGATTTCGCCCTCAACGAGATGAGGCCCGTCGCATTGGAATGCGATAAGGAGGGCAAGGTCCCCGACGACCTGGTGCGGAAGGCCGCGGCCGCGGGCTTGACCGCCATGGCCATCCCCGAGGAATACGGTGGAGGAGGGCTCGACCAGATCACGGCCTCCATGGTGAGCGAGGAACTCGCCTGGGGGTGCGCGGGCATCGCCACTACCCTCGGGGCGAACAGCCTGGCTACCACCCCCATGATCATCGCCGGCAACGAGGAGCAGAAGAAGGAGTACTTCCCGCGCCTGTGCGATCCCGACGACCCCAAGTTCGCGGCGTTCTGCCTCACCGAGCCGGGGGCCGGGTCCGACGCCGCCGCCCTCTCCACCGTGGTGACGGAGACCGACGACGGCTATATCCTCAACGGCCAGAAATGCTTCATCACCAACGGTGGCATAGCCGATTTCTACAGCGTCTTCGCCACCTTCGACAGGGAGAAGAAGTACGGCGGCATAGGGGCTTTCATCGTGGAGCGCTCCTACGACGGGGTGTCAGTCGGCAAGCACGAGGACAAGATGGGCATCCGTGCCTCGGACACCTCCGAGGTCATCCTCGACAACGTCAAGGTGCCCAAGGAAAACCTGCTCGTTCCCATGGGCCAGGGTTTCTACAACGTCATGACCACCCTGGACCTCACCCGCGCCAGCGTCGCCGCCCTGGCCACCGGCGTCGCCCGCGCCGCCTTCGAAGAGTCCCTCAAGTACTCCAAGGAGAGGGTGCAGTTCGGTCGCCCCATCATCGCCCAGCAGTCCATCAACTTCATGCTGGCGGAGATGGCCATGAAGATAGAGGCCGGCAGGCGCCTCTACCAGATGGCGGCCTGGAAGGCCTTTAAAGGCCTGCCCTGCTCGCTGGAGTCGTCCTACGCCAAGGCTTTCTGCGGCGACATGGTCATGGAGGTCACCGTGAACGCCGTGCAGATCCACGGCGGCTACGGCTACATGAAAGAGTACCTGGTGGAGAAGCTGATGCGCGACGCCAAGATCATGCAGATCTACGAGGGCACCGCCCAGATCCAGCGCCTGGTCATCGGCGCCAACCTCATGGGCGTCACCGACACTTACCCCTGGGGTTAGACGCTCACAACAACCGGGGGCGCCTCCGGGCGCCCCTTTTCGCGGCCCGAGCCGCTGGGTAACGGTCTCGCTCCGCTCTATACGCTCCGCTCCGACCGACCCAGTCGAGCTCGGGCAGTGACCTTTTCACAGGTTACACCCGTGTCGGGTCTATTTCATATCACCTGGTCGATGCACGCTTCTCTTTTCTCAAGGCAGACACGGTAGTAGTGATATCATGGTTGCTATGGCGAAGATAGGAATAACCACCACCGTGCCCATAGAGGTGATCTACGCCGCCGGCCGCGTGCCGGCAGACCTGAACAACGTGCTCGTCTCCCAACCCGACCACCAGCGCCTGGTGGAGGAGGCCGAGCTGGCGGGCTTCCCCCGCTCCTTCTGCGCCTGGATCAAGGGGATCTACGGCGTGGTGAAGGAGATGGACGACCTGGAGGCGGTGGTGGCGGTGACGCAGGGAGATTGCTCCAACACCCACGCTCTCATGGAGATCCTGCAGTCGGAGGGGGTGGAGGTGATCCCCTTCGCGTTTCCGTACGAGAGGGATTACGACCTCCTGCGCCTGCAGATCGACGTCCTCATGCGCCGTATGGGAGTGGAGCGCGAGGCGGTGGAAACGGCCATGCGCGGGCTCGACCGCGTGCGCTCCAAGGCCCACCGCATCGACGGGTTGACCTGGAAGGAGGGCCTGGTCAGGGGGTTCGAAAACCACCTCTACCAGGTGAGCTGCAGCGACATGGAAGGCGACCCCGAGGCCTTCGGGGCGAAACTGGACGCCTTTATCTCCGAGGCCGAAGCGCGGGCGGGAAGCCGCGGTCTACGCGGCGCCGGGGACATGGTGCGCCTGGGCTACGTGGGGGTTCCCCCCATCACGCCGTCACTCTACGATTTCCTGGAGGAGCTCGGCGCGCGCGTGGTCTTCAACGAGACCCAGCGCCAGTTCAGCCTGCCCTTCGATACGCAGGATGTGGTCGAGAAGTACCGCCTGTACAGCTACCCGTATTCCATCTTCTATCGCCTGGAGGACATCAGGGCGGAGATCGAGCGCAGGGGACTGGAGGGGATCATCCACTACGTGCAGAGCTTCTGCTTCCGCCAGGTGGAGGATATCATCCTGCGCCGGTCCCTGGATCTCCCCATTCTTACCCTGGAGCTGGACGACGGCACCCGCCTGGACGCCCGCACCCGGATGCGGCTGGAGACCTTCGTGTCCATGCTCAAGGATGGTGGGGAGTGACGGAGTGCGATAAGGCCTGGGCCCGGGCTGGCCGCGAAAAACGGCTGCGAGGTGTACCCGGGAAATATGGATGGATACCCCTCACCGGGAGGAAAAGGTGTTATCTTCATATTAGCCCGCGGTAACAGCATCGCGGAGCGAGAGAGGAAAGCGGATGACCGGTGTTTACGAGATCAGGGCTAGCGTTCATTTCAGCGCCGCTCACCGGCTCCTGGGCTATGATGGGCCCTGCGCCCGCATGCACGGCCACAATTTCTCCGTGGAGGCGGCGGTGACGGGTTCCCGGCTAGGCCCGCAACACCTGCTCATGGACTTCTGCGACTTGAGGAAGATGCTGGAAGATGTCGTCGAGCCCTTCGACCATAACTGCCTCAACGAGGTCGAGCCCTTCATGGAAGCCTCGCCGACTTCCGAGAACGTAGCCCGTCACATCTACCGCGCCCTGGCGGAGAGGCTGGAGCGGCTGACGGCCGGCGTGCGCCTCGCCTGGGTGAGCGTGTCGGAATCGCCCGGAACCCGTGCCGTCTACCGGGAGGAGGCATGAATAGAGGCGGAAACCTCGTTCTGCTCTCGGCCGGCCTGGACTCCGCGGTAAACCTTCTCGTCGCCAGGGAGCGGGGCGGTGTGGGCATGGCGGTGACGGTGGACTACGGCCAGCGCGCGGCCCGCCGCGAGGTGGAGAGATCGCGCGCCCTGTGCGACTCGCGCGGCATCGAACACGTGGTCGTCGAGGCGCCGTGGCTGGGGGAGCTCTCGCGCGATTCCCTCACCACTCCCCGGGCCCCGCTGCCGCGGGTGGAACGCGGACGGCTAGGCGATATATCGCGAAGCCTCGAGGCCATGCGGGCGGTGTGGGTGCCCAACCGCAACGGCCTCCTCGTGAACATCGGCGCCTGCGCAGCCGAGGCCGTGGGCATGAAGTGGGTGGTGATGGGCCTGAACGCCGAGGAGGGTTCGGTATTCCCAGACAACAGCCTCGGCTTCCTGAAGGAAGCCAACCACGCCCTTGCCTGCTCCACTCTTTCCCGGGTGAGGTTGCGCAGTTTCACGGTCAGATGGGATAAAATGGCAATATTGCGCGAAGCCATGGCGCGTGAGCTGGACTTTCACGATATATGGTCGTGCTATAATGGGGGAGAGCTGATGTGCGGATCGTGCGAGTCATGTGCCCGCCTGCTCGCGGCGGCGGAGCGGCTGCGGTTGACGGAAAGGCTGGAGGGGCTTTTCGAGAGGGCGTCTTGATCTCACGGGTCGGAGGAGGAACTGGGAGGAGCAATGAAAGGCAAGTACATCAAGGGGAAGAAGATCACCTATGACGGCTCGCAACTCCGGTCCCTCTACGCCTATACCGAACACGACGTACTCGGCGATTCCATAGTGGCCTTCCGCGGGCCGTGCCGCGTGGGGGTGGAGAACCTCGTCGATATGGAGGACCGCAAGAACGGCGCCGAGATCATGAGCGAGGAGATGGCCCATTTCGTCGTCGAGCTGTTCGATACCGACCTCGACCGCGCTGTGGTGGTGCAGAGGCTTTTCCTTTGCGTGGTCAAAGACGTCATCGAGGAGCTGAAGCCGGAGCTCTTCATAAGCAGAAAGGGCGACGACCTGTACATCGAGGTGGAGGTGGAAGAGGGCGAGGAGGAGGACCGCAAGCTCACCGTATCCGTGGCCACGGCGAGCCCCGTATCCACACTCATCCACCTGGGCATCAACATCTCCAGCGAGAACACCCCCGTTCCCACCCTGGGGCTCGACGATCTCGACGTGCCGGTCGACGATTTCATCCTCAAGGTGCTGCAGGGTTTCATCAACGAGATGAAGGGCATCGAGCAGGCACGCTGCAAGGTCAGGGGTGTCGGCTGAAGCGCCATGGCACTCCGCTTCATAGATACGCCTGCATTCGGTCACCGCTGCATCCCCGCCTGCCGTGTTACGCTCCTTGCGGCAGCTTGTGCCGTAGCGAAGCGGAGGCATACTCTCAGAGTATGCCTCAGCCGCGCCTTGTCCCGCACGGCGCGGGATAAAAGGGCGTGCCACAGCGGCGCTCTCGATATGTCACCGTATTTATGAAGCGGAGTACCTGGATGAACCCGATACTATATATCCACGAGATATTCCCTTCCTTCCAGGGAGAAGGCGTTCTCTCCGGCGTGAACCAGGTATTCGTAAGGCTCTCCGGCTGCAACCTGCGTTGCTCCTACTGCGATACTCCCGAAGCGAGAGAGCGGGTGCCCGCATGCCGGGTCTACGGCTGGGATGGGGAGCGCGAAGCCGTGCCCAACCCCCTGGAGATAGCGCGGGCCGCGGAGCTCATCTCCTCCCTGTGGGAGGGGGCGATGCACTCCGTCAGCCTCACCGGCGGCGAGCCGCTGCTGCAGGCGGGTGGGCTGGTCCACCTCCTCCCCCTGCTGGAGAGGGAGGGCATGCCCGTCTACCTGGAGACCAACGGCACGCTGGCGGAATCCCTCGAGTCAGTATTGCCGTGGACCGGCTGGATAGCAATGGACGTGAAGCTGCCTTCTACCCAGGACGGGGAGGACCTCATCGAGGCCCACCGCGATTTCCTCGGGAGAGCGCTGCCCGCGAACGTCTTCCTGAAGATCGTCATCGGGGCGGAGACGGGGGAGGATGAACTGGAGAAGGCTTGCCGCGTCCTGGCCGAGGTGGCCGGCGATGCGGCCCTGGTGTTGCAGCCCGCGACACCGATAAGGGGGGAGGGACCGATATCGGCATCCAGGGCTGCCGCGCTGTGGCGGATAGCCGTGGCCTTCTTCCCGGGGGCGCGGGTCATCCCACAGGCTCACCGCGCCTGGGGGGTCAGGTAGCTTCGGGAGCATGAACGAGGCACGGGAACATGGCATGGACGAATCGAAGGAAGCAGCCCCGCCTCGGCCCAGGTGCCCTTCGACGTCACCGCGCCGGATTCTAGGACCTCTCGGTGCTCACCGAGCTCGCGTTGGCCCGCCTTCCGGCGGAGGCCTGGCCCATTCCCACTTTCACGGTCATGGTTTATCATTATGGGCGAAATGTCCGTATCACGGTACGAGAAAAGGAGACCGAAGGCGCACGAAGACAGGTTTTCACCTGTGGAAGCGATGTGCCGCGGGGTATAAGGAGACGATGCGCAGCGTACTTGTCCTCAACGCTACCTACCAGCCTTTGAACCTGGTGAACGTCAAACGGGCCGTAGTCCTGGTACTCAAGAACAAGGCGGAGATACTGGAAGAACGCGGCGAACATCTCCACTCCGAGAGGATGACCCTGCCTTTCCCCAGCGTCATCCGCCTGGTATATTATGTCAACATCCCCTACCGCGACGTATCCCTCAGCCGCAGAGCCGTATTCGTGAGAGACAGGCACACCTGCCAGTATTGCGGGGAAAAGGCGGAGAACATCGACCACATCGTCCCGCGCAGCCGGGGAGGCAGGCACATCTGGGAGAACGTAGTAGCTGCCTGCCGGCGCTGCAACACCCGGAAGATGAACCGCCTTCCCTCCGAGGCGGGGCTGAAGCTCATGCGCAAGCCCGCACAGCCCCACGACCATATTTGGATATTCAGTGTGGCAACCGATATCCACCCCTCCTGGGAACCCTACCTGGAAACGGCGCTGGTGGGATGATGCCGGGCGGCATCGACGTGACCGGGATGGTGAAGCGGATACGCGACGACATCCTGCATATCGACATCCCCATCCAGCACGAGCTCCAGAACCTGAACCTCTACCTCTTCCGGGGAGAGCGCGCGGCCCTCGTGGATACCGGGCCCTACCACCCGCTGCTCGAGGAGGCCATCCTCGAGGCCTTGCGCTTCGCGGGCATCGAGGGGTTGGCGTTCATCTATCTTACCCACTCCCACATCGACCACTCGGGGATGGCGGCGCGGCTGCGGAACATGACGGGCGCGCAGGTGGCCGCCCATCGTTACGAGAGGCTGAGGGTAGAGCACGTCGACACCCGCCTGCGCGAGGAATACGACTGCTACGCCTCCATGTCCGGCCGCATGGGCTTTCCGCGGGACATCGCGGAAAAGATATTCGGCCTGGCCTCCGCGTGGATCGGCCTCTCCGAACCCTGCCGCGTCGACGTGCGCCTGGGCGGGGGCGAGACGGTACGGGCCGGCGACCGCGAACTGGAGATCATCCATACCCCCGGCCACACCGCTGGCCACATCTGCCTGCTGGCGAGGGACGAAGGCCTTCTTTTCTCCGGCGATCACCTCATGCGCACCATCACCCCCAACCCCGAGCTCTACTGCCCCCCCTGGCGGGGGCATACAACCGGGCTCACCCAATTCCTCGATTCCCTGCGCCTGCTGCTGGAATACGACATCCACTACGCGTATCCGGGTCACGGCAGGCCTATCCGCGGGGTCCGGAAGAGGATAGAGATCAACCTCGCCCACCACGAGAGGCGCCTGGAGAAGACGCGGGAGGCGGTGGAGAGGGGGTGCCGCACGGTGTGGGAGGTGGCCCTGCAGCTTTTCCCCCAGGTGAGAAGCAAGCCTCCCGACATAGACCATTTCCTGGCTTTGAAGGAAGCCCTGGGGCACCTGCTCATCCTGGAGGAACAGGGCGCCGTCGTCCGCGAGGGCGAGCAGGAGACGTGGATCTACGTCCCCGCCTGAGCGCTTTTTCGGCGTGGATTCCAGCTCGTGTCTCGATTGAAAACCCCTGCATGGCTTGATAATATGTAGATGAAATCGCGGGTCATCGGTGCCCTTGTAGCTCAGTGGATAGAGCAGTGGCCTCCGGAGCCACGTGCGGGAGTTCGAATCTCCCCAAGGGCGCCATCTTTTCAAAGGAACCGGGGTGCCTGGAACCACGAACTGCTTCAACTGCACCAAGGAGATCCCTCTTGGAGTGGAAAACTGCCCCGTATGCGGATTCGCCATCTCGGCCGGCCGCATAGAGGCCATCAAGGAAGCGGTCGAGTTGAACTCCCGCGCTCAACTCCACGATTCGAAGGGCGAGTGGGAGCAATCCGTGCCCATGTACTTGCGCGCGGTGGAGCTCTATCCCGAGTTCGTGGTCGCCCAGTACAACCTGGGCATAGCTTTGGGCAAGACGAAGCGGTTCGAGGAGGCCAGGCAGGCGTTGACCCGGGCC
>CAZQFX010000001.1:0-21535 GCA_964592775.1 uncultured Actinomycetota bacterium | reverse complement strand
AAAGCCGGATTTCGCCGCCGCCTATACCGCGCGGGGGGACATTGACGCGGGGGCCGGGGATTACGACGGCGCGGTGAACGACTATTCGATGGCCCTAGAGCTATATCCCGATTATGCCCAGGCGTATTACAAGCGCGCCCTGGCGTGGATGGAAAAGGAATGCCCGCACGAGGCCCGGCAGGACCTCGAGGACTACCTCTTCTATAAACCCCACGACGCCCGCGTCCGCAGGCATCTGGAGAAGCTGAAGGAAGGAGCGTGATAGGTATGGCCGACCTCGAGGGATTCCGGCGCATCTACGGCGATCGCATCGGGAGCGAGCTGATGGTCTGGACGAATGGAGGCCACTATTTCCGGGGCGACCTGGAGGAGATCACGGGCGACGGCCTCCTGGTCGTGAGGAACGCAAGCTGTACGCTTGCCGGCGAACGGCACGAGCGGGACCTGGTCTACGTGAGTATCCCGGCTATAGACGCCATCTCCTGATCCGGGGTCAACCCCCTCCCGGGGTCAACCCCCTCCCGGGGTCAACCCCCTCCCGGGGGGTACTCCCTCCATATCCGCATTATGTTGCAAGGACTATCCTCACCCATACCGCATCGGCGCCCGAAGAAGGCAACAGGCGCCGGGTGCCCGTCTACGCCCGCTTCAACTGGACGAAGTTCATCTGCAGGTTGGCCAGGGTACCCCGGAAAGGCCGCAGGACTTCCTCCGGTATCTTGCCCTCCGCCCCCTTGATCAACCCCTCCAGCGAATCTATGGCCAACTGTGCCTGCGCGAAGTCGCGGTACTTCAGGTTTACGCTCTCCGGCAGGCCCATCTTCATATAGCCCACGCTGGCGAGCTCGTTCATCACCGTGAGGACGATATCGGAGACCGTCACCCCCTCCAGGCTCTCCTCCACCATGCGGCGGAACTCCTCCTCGCTCACCCGCTCCTTCTCTTCCTCCGCGGCTTCCTCCCGCCGTGCCTCCTCCGGTGTGCCGGCCTTTTCCTCTTCCCCCGGCGCCGGCTTCAACTCCTCCTCGGCGGAAGGCTTTTCCGCGGCCGGCTTGGGCTTCTTGGCCGCGGCCTTCTTCGCCGCCGCTTGTTTACCCGTTCTATTTTCTTCCTTTTGTTTCTCAGCCATCTGCGAACCCTCCTTTCGTTAGAGATTATACCCTGGAACCGGGGATATTTTTCAGGCGCCTGTCTGCATGAAGCCCGTGCATGGGTGGTGTCGCAATAGGGTGGGCAGCGGGGTGACGGGAGTCCTTCCTCTGATGAGTGGTCTGCGTTATGATTGACATGTGATGGATGACACCCTCGAGGAGGGATTGAAAACCCGATAAACGCCATGTAGGGGTGCTCCCGGGCGGGGGCTGAGAGCATACCCTTGGAACCTGATCTGGGTAATGCCAGCGGAGGGAACATGGTCGATGCGAAGAATCGGCTGTTTTCGTGCCGCTGCCCGGTCGGGTGGCGGCATTTCGTTTCCTGTAAGAGGTAATTGGAGAAAACGAAGAGAAACGGAGGTGAGGCAAGTGGCGCTGGACGAGGTGACGATCACGACTTGTGTCATGCGTTCCTTCTACGAGGATTTCCTGGCCGATCTGCACCTGGACGTGGCCATCGCCGGGGCGGGTCCCTCGGGTATCACCGTGGCCCGCTACCTGGCCCGGGCCGGCGTCAGGGCGGCCGTCTTCGAGAGGAACCTTCACGTGGGGGGAGGGATGTGGGGAGGAGGCATGCTTTTTCCGCGCATCGTGGTCCAGGAGGAGGCGATGACCATCCTGGAGGAGGTGGGCGTGCGATTGCGACCTGCCGAGCCCGGTCTCTACGTGGCCGACTCCGTGGAGGCCGTCTCCTGTTGCACGGCGGCCGCCTTGAAGGCGGGCGCGCGGATCTGGGTGGGCATGGGCGTGGAGGACTTGGTGATAAGGGAGGATGATCGAGTTTGCGGGGTGGTCCTCAACTGGATGGCAGTGGAGAGGGCGGGTCTGCACGTGGATCCCTTGGCCTTGAGGTCCAAGCTGGTGATAGATGCCACCGGGCATGACGCGGAGGTCTGTAGGACGCTGACCCGGAAGATCCCCGGACTGAGGCTGCCCACCGAGGACGGCTCGGTCACCGGGGAGCGACCCATGTGGGCGGAGAAGGGCGAGGGAGCGCTGGTGGGAAACACCCGCCAGGTACACCCCGGCTTGATCGTGGCGGGCATGACCGCCAACGCCGTCTTCGGTTCGCATCGCATGGGGGCCGTCTTCGGGGGGATGCTTCTCTCCGGCAAAAGGGCGGCGGAACTGGCCCTGGAGCTTTTAGGATAAAACCGTGGGAAATATAAAGCCGGGACTTTACGTGATAACCTTGGCCGATCCGGCCCGGGGACGAAGCCACCTTGACGTGGCTCGCGCCGCCCTGAAGGGAGGCGCGGATGTCCTGCAGTTGCGGGGCAAAGAGATGGAAGGAGGCGAGCTTTTCCACCTGGCGGTGGAGATGCGCGAGTTGGTGGGGGAAGGCGGGGGCAACTGCCTTTTCCTGGTAAACGACAGGGTGGACGTGGCCCTGGCCGCGGGTGCCCATGGGGTGCACCTGGGGCAGGAGGACCTGCCCGCCGGAGTGGCCCGCGACCTGATCGGTCCGGACAGGATCATGGGCGTCTCCGCCGGGACGGTGGAGGAAGCCGTAAGGGCGTGGGAGGAAGGCGCCGATTACCTGGGAGTGGGACCGATTTTCCCCACCCCCACCAAGCCGGATGCCGGCGAGCCCATTGGATTGGAGGGTCTGCGGAACATACGCAAAGCGGTGGATCTCCCTTTGGTGGCCGTCGGTGGAATAAACGAGGAGAACTTGGAACAGGTTTTCGGGGCCGGCGCGGATGGGGTCGCGGTGATCTCCGCCGTCACCGCCGCCGCGGACATGTTGGAAGTGGTCCAACGGCTGCGCCGGGCGGTGGACGCTTGTCTGGGGAGGAAGTGAGAAGAAGTGTTACCATCTTTTGGCATGATCTCGGGCCCGGCCCCTGAGGAGATATGCATATGCACAGAAAGACATTGATCGAGGAATTGAAGCGGGGAGTGACTCCTTCCTTCCTGGAAAAGGCGGCCGAGGAAGAGGGCTTGGAGGTCGACGCGGCGGCCCGAGCGATCATCAACGGCACGGCGGTGATCCCCTATAACCTCGTGCGGGAGATCGAGCAGCCGTGCCTCATAGGCGGTGGCAGCAGGGTAAAGGTCAACGCCAACATCGGCACCTCCAGCGACTACGTCGGCCTCGAGGACGAGCTGTTGAAGCTGCGGGCGGCGGTGGAGGCGGGAGCGGACGCGGTGATGGACCTCTCCACCGGCGGGCCCATCGACAGGGTGCGGGAGGCGGTGGTGGCTGCATCTCCCGTTCCGGTGGGCTCGGTTCCCATCTACCAGGCGGCGGTGCGGGCACAAGAGGAAAAGGGCAGCATCGTGGCCATGACCGCGGACGACATGTTCCGGGCCATCGAGGACCACTGCGCCTCCGGCGTGGATTTCATCACCGTACATTGCGGCGTTACCATGGGAGTGCTGGAAGCGCTCAAGGCCAATCCGAGGGTGGCGGATATCGTGAGCCGTGGGGGCGCCTTCCTCGCGGGATGGATACTGCATCACGGCAGGGAGAACCCGCTGTACGCCGAGTTCGACCGCCTGCTGGACATCGCCCGCTGCTACGAGGTGACCCTGTCCCTCGGTGACGGCCTGCGGCCGGGGTGCATCGAGGACTCCTCGGATGCGGCCCAGGTGGCGGAGCTGGTGGTCCTGGGCGAACTGGTGAAGCGCTGCCGCGAGGCGGGGGTGCAGTGCATGGTGGAAGGGCCGGGGCACATCCCCCTGCACCAGGTGGAGGCGAACATACGCATGGCCAAGGGGATAACGCGCGGAGCGCCTTTCTATGTGCTGGGACCGCTGGTCACCGACGTGGCGGCGGGCTACGACCACATCGCGGCGGCCATCGGCGGCGCCATCGCCGCCATGGCCGGGGCCGACTTCCTCTGCTACGTTACCCCCCGCGAACACCTCGGCCTGCCCACCGCGGAGGACGTGCGGGAGGGGGTCATGGTGACGCGCATCGCCGGCCATGCCGCGGACATAGCACGGGGTATACCCGGCGCGCGCGCGTGGGACCTGCGCATGAGCAAGGCGAGGAAAGGCCTGCGCTGGGAGGAGCAACTGGGCCTCGCACTGGACCCGGCGAAAGCCCGCCGTCTCTTCAGCGAGCGACAGGTGGAGGGGGAAAGAGCCTGCACCATGTGCGGCGACTTCTGCGCCATGCGCTTCGTATCGGATTACCTGGGCCGCGAGGATATGGCCGTTTGCGAATGAACCCCGGGGGTGAGCTTTGCGGGTAGGGGACGCGGGCGAGTTCGGCCTCATCGCGAACCTGCGGCGCATGATCGCGGGGGAGCGTGAGGGCCTGGTATGCGGCGTAGGCGACGATACCGCCGTCCTGCGGACCGGTGCCGGCGGCCTGTGGGCGTATACCGCCGACGCCCTCGTCGAGGGCGTGCATTTCGATCCCGCGTATACCTCCTGGCATTCCCTGGGCTTCAAGTCCCTGGCGGTGAACCTGTCCGACCTCGCGGCCATGGGCGGCGCATCCCCTTCTTTCGCCCTGGTGGTGCTGGGACTTACGGGCGACACCGAGGTGGAGGCGGTGGAGGAGATGTACCGCGGCATGGAGGACTGCGGCAGGGAATACGGGTGCGGCGTGGTGGGGGGAGACGTCGTGCGTTCCCCGCGGCACGTGTTCGTCTCCGTTTCCCTGGTGGGAGCGATACCGGGGGAGGATTTCCTCATCCGAGGCGGGGCGAGCCCGGGCCAGGCGGTGATGGTCACCGGTACCCTGGGCGATTCCTTCCTGGGGTTGAGGTGGTTGATGGGAGACGGCACGGACTCGAATCCTTGCGCGCGGCGCCATCTCTATCCCCGGCCCCGCCTGGTGGAGGGGAGGCGTGCCCTGGAGCTGGGGGCGACGGCCTGCATCGACGTGAGCGACGGACTGCTGCGGGACCTCGGCCATATCTGCGAGGAGAGCGGCGTGGGGGCGGAGGTATTCCTGGAGGAGGTCCCAATATCCGCCGCGGCCCGGGAAACGGCGAGGAAACTCGGCGAGGACGCGGCCGGCGCGGCCCTCTTCGGCGGGGAGGATTACGAGCTCGTTCTGGTGGCCGACGAGGAAACGGTTCCCGTCTTGCGGGAGGAGCTGAGCCTCAGCCTCATCGGAAGGGTGACCGAAGGAGAGGGAGTGAGCGTACTGAACTCTACGGGCAGGCGGATGGATACGCTCCGTACAGGGTACGAGCATTTCAAGGAGGGATAAACGGTGCACCTGCCGGTGACCCTCACCATAGCCGGCTCCGATTCCGGGGGAGGCGCGGGCGTCCAGGCCGACCTCAAGACCTTCTACGCGTGCGGCGTGCACGGGGTATGCGCGATAACCAGCGTCACCTCCCAGAACACCCTTGGCGTGAGGTCGCGCTACGACCTCCCGGCGGAGGTGGTGGTCTCGCAGATGGAGACCGTACTGGACGATTTCGAAGTGAAGAGCGCGAAGACGGGCATGCTAGCGAACGCGGAGATCGTCCGGGCGGTGGCGAAGGTGGCGTCCGGGCGCGGTATCGAAAGGCTGGTGGTGGACCCGGTGGCCGTTTCCACCAGTGGCCACTCCCTCCTGGATGGCGGGGGCATCGAGACGATAGCGGAGATGCTGTTCCCGCTGGCCCTGGTGATCACCCCCAACCTGGAGGAGGCCTCGCTTCTACTGCGGAGGGAGATCGCGAGCGTGGAGGAGATGAAGAGGGCCGCCGTCCTCCTCGGGGATATGGGGCCGGCGTGCGTGCTGCTCAAGGGCGGTCACCTGGAAGGGTCACCCGAGGCGGTGGACGTCTTCTTCGACGGCTCCGAACCGGTGATCCTGGCTTCCCCGCGTATAGATACCGCCAACACCCACGGGACGGGCTGCGTATTATCGGCGGCGGTAGCCGCCTACCTGGCCAGGGGGGATGCGCCCCTGCGCGCGGCGAGCAAGGCCAAGAAGGACGTCACCAGGGCCCTGCGGCGGTCACTGGATATGGGACGGGGCAGGGGGCCGGTCCATCCCGCCCTCGCTCCCGCGCCCGCTGAGGAAGAAGGGATAGAAGGGGTAGATTACGGAAATCACCCATAGAGCGGGGGTTCCCTGCCGCCGTGAACAGGGCTCGCCTTCCTTCGAAAACGGAAAACGGAAATGCGGAAAAACGAACGCATGAAGTTCCTAAAGAAGGTGTGACCCGCGGCGGTATGGAATATAATCTACTGAGAAGCCGTGTAGAGGGAGGATATCACAGGAGGTTGCATGATGAGAAAGGCATTGATGCCCATCCTTATCGCTACGCTTGCCCTGTCGACACTGGCCTTTGTGGCGGGGTGCGGCGGCGACGCGAACAAGGACGAGGCGAAGAAGTTGATGACCTCTGGCGACAGCTACTACACCTCGTTCGAGCAGATGAAGGCCGACCTGGAGACGTTACAGGGTGAACTGGCAGCATCCGTCGTCTCGGGTGACATGTCCGCCGTCGGCGGCGAGGCCGGGGAGGCCCTGCAGAAGCAGGTCGCGGACGCCATCGGGGGCATGAAGACCGACCTCGAGGGGGCGAAAGAAGGATTCGATAGTATCCTGGCCCTGGACGGCGTGCAGGATTACAAGGACTACGCCTCCAAGATGATCGAGGCCGTCAACGTCTACATGAATTGGGTGGACACCACGGAGGCGCTCGTGGAGAAGCTGACCCAGGCATTAGCCGCCATGGCCCAGGGCCAGGATATCGACATCCTCACCCTGATGATGGAGAGCGAGGAGCTGACGACGCTCGGTGAACTGGAGAAGTCGGCCGATGCCCTGGTCAAGGAAGCCGAAGATATGAAGAAGGACAAGAAGCTGGAGTCGTAAAAGGGATAGAGGCCCGGCGCCTGCCGCGTACAGCGGGGCGTTGATGCCGAAGAACGGCGGCTGAGATCAAGGAGAGCGGAGGGGTTTTGCCTCCGCTCTCTTATAATGGTCTTCACCCATAGCAGGGACCCGCCCCGGTGAACTTCGAGAGGGATCACGCGGTCTGGTGCCGCTCCACCTTCCCCGCCTTCATGCACTTGGTGCAGACGTTCATCTGGGACGGTTTACCGTCGACCACCACGCGTATCTTCTGCACGTTGGGGTTCCACCGCCGCTTGGTCTTGCGGTGGGAGTGGCTGATATTGAACCCGAAACCGGGCTTCTTGCCGCATACCTCGCATATCCTGGACATCTATACCTCCTCCAAACATACGGATGTATGTTACCAGAACCCCCCTGCCGATACAAGGATTCGCCACCCCCTTCAACCGTGCGCCATTATAGTATGAAGTCGGCGGTGGTTGTTATAATCATCCTATTCCGGATGTCGGCGTTTTCGTGGAGTGAGACAGTGAACGAAGATAATTCTCGACAGGAGCTGGGCAAGATAACCATCGGCGACGACGTGCTGGCGGACCTGGCCGGCCTGACATGCACGCGCTGCTACGGCATCGTGGGGATGGCCAGCCAGAGCTTCCAGGAAGGCGTGGCCGAGCTGCTGGGCCGGGAGTCGCTGCGCAAAGGGGTACGGCTGAAGCGCAAGGACGGCAAGGTGAGCTTCGACCTCTACGTCATCGTGGAGGCGGGTATCAACATCGCGGAAGTCGCGCACAACCTTATAGAGCAGGTCAAGTACATGGTGGAGAGCTCGACCGGGCTCGAGGTGGAGGAAGTGCAGGTCCACGTCCAGGGCGTCAGGGTCAACTGAGCATGGGGGTGCGGTAATTGGTCGAGAGATTGGAGGCGGCGGACCTCGTCGGCCTCGTCGACGTGGCCATCGACGCCCTCAAGGTCCACAAAGAAGAGATCAACGCCATGAACGTCTTCCCGGTGCCGGACGGCGACACGGGGACCAACATGCTCCTGACTATGCAGGCGGTGCGGGAGGCCATCGGCAATTCCAACAACCGGGAGATGCCCGCCATATGCCAGGCCATCTCACGCGGCTCCCTCATGGGGGCGCGGGGCAATTCGGGCGTGGTGCTCTCCCAGATCCTCAAGGGCATGACCGAGGTCATCAGCGAGAAGGAAACGGCCGACATGGACGTGATGTCCCGCGCGCTGACCCGCGGCTCGGAGGTGGCCTACCGGGCGGTGATGAAGCCGGTGGAGGGGACCATCCTTACCGTGGTGCGGGAGGCCTCGGAAGAGGGGACGCGCACCAGGGACGGCAAGCAGACCCTGGCGGAGTGGTTCACGGGAGTCGTGCTCAAGGCGCGCGAGACCCTGGAGCATACTCCCGAACTGCTCCCCGTGCTCAAGGACGCCGGCGTGGTGGACGCGGGGGGGCGCGGCCTCCTGGCCATATTCGAGGGAATGCTCGCCTACCTCACCGGGGAGGAGCTGCAGGTGATAGAGGAGGAGGTCGCCCAGGCCGCCTTCCTCGAACACCCCCAGATAGAGGACTTCCGCTACGAGGCGCAGTTCATCCTGCACTGCAAGGACTCCAAGGCGGAGCGCTACCGCGAGATGCTGCACGAGCTGGGAGGCTCGGTGCTGGTGGTGGGCGGAGACAAGCTCTACCGCGTGCATGTGCACACCGACGAGCTGGGCAGGGTCATCGAGGAGGCTTCGACTATCGGGCGCCTGAGCGACGTGGAGATAACCGACCTCAAGCTCCAGGTGGAGGAAGCCAGGGAGGCGGGGGAGCCGGCGTCCATCGGGATGGTGGCCGTCGCGGTGGGCGACGGCATCAAGGAGATACTGCGCTCCATGGGGGTCGACCATATCGTGGACGGTGGCCAGAGCATGAACCCCAGCACGGCGGAAATGCTCAATGCCATCAACGGATTACCCCAGGACCGCATAATGCTCATCCCCAACAACAAGAACATCATCCCCGCCGCGGAACAGACCAGGGAACTCACCGAGAAGGAGGTAGTGGTCATACCTGCCGCCTCCATCGCCGAGGGGTTCGCGGCCATGGTGGCCTACGATGCCCGCGGCGACATGGACGGCAACCGCGAGAAGATGAACCGGGCCCTGGAACGCGTCAAGACGGGAGCGGTGACGGTGGCGGTGCGCGACAGCAAGGGGAAGCTCGGCAAGATCAAGAAGGGGGACTTCATCGGGCTCTTCCGGGGAGAGATCGTGGCCGCCTCCAAGGACGCCCTCGCATGCGCGGGCGCCCTGCTCGAGCATATGGTCGAGGAGGGAGACGAGATCGTGAGCATGATCATCGGCGATGAAGCGCACGGCCTGAACCACTCCGCGCTCATGGATATCCTGGAGAACAAGGGACTCGAGGTGGAGGTGATAGACGGCGGCCAGCCGGTCTACCACTACATCTTCGGGGTCGAATAGGGCCGGTGTCGCGGGGTGCCGACATGTTGGGTCCGCTAGAGCGACGCGCCGCCGAACTGGGGTCGCATTGGATGGCCCTGCGGGAGCCCGTCGGCGCGATCAGCGGCGTGGGCAGGACTTTTCTGCGCCACCTGCACGCCATGGATATCCGGTCCGTGGAGGATATTCTCTATCACTTCCCCCGGCGTTACCTCGACCGCCGCAAGCTGTCCAGGATCGGTGACGTGCGCATCGGCGAGGAGGCCACGGTGGTGGGCGCGGTGCGCAAGGCCGACATCAACCGCATCTCGCGCAGCCGGAGCGTCCTCAACGTGGCCATCTACGACGGTTCGGCCTACCTGTACGGCGCTTGGTTCAACCAGCCCTATCATGCCGACCGCCTGCAGCCCGGCACGGAGGTGGCGTTCTCGGGAAGGGTGCAGTACCGCTACGGGCGGCTGCAGATGGTCAACCCGGCGTACGACATACTGGAGGATGCGGGCGAGGTGGGCACGAAGACCGTGCACACCGGGCGCATCATTCCCCTGCACCCGGCCACCCAGAAGATGAGCGCGGCCATGCTGCGCCGCCTCATCATGCGGGCCCTGGACCAGTACGGCGACCTGCCCGACCACATCCCGTACGGACTGCGGATGCGCTACGGCTATCCCCACCGCACCCAGGCGCTGCGGGAGATGCATTTCCCGGCGTCACGGGGGCGCCTCAACCGCGCCCGCCGGCGCATGGCCTACGACGAACTTCTGGTTATGCAGACGGCCCTGGCTCTGCGCCGCCAGAGGCTGAGATCGGAGACAAAGGGGATAATCCATGCATCCCCCGGCGAACTGGTGCGTGCCTTCGTCTCATCCCTGCCCTTCCGCCTCACCGACGCCCAGATCAAGGCCTTCGAGGAGATAGGCCGGGACATGCGCGAGCCTTTTCCCATGAACCGCCTCCTGCAGGGAGAGGTAGGTTCGGGCAAGACGGTGGTCGCCTTGCTGGCGCTGCTGCTGGCGCACGAGGGCGGTTACCAGGGCGCCATGATGGCGCCCACGGAGGTCCTGGCGGAGCAGCATTTGCTGAACATCACCGCCCTGCTCTCCGGCGGGCTGGGGTTGCGGGTGGAGCTGCTCACCAGCAACACCACCGCCGCCAGGCGCAGGGAGATCCTGGAGGCCGCGCGTAACGGCTCCCTCGACATTCTGGTGGGGACGCACGCCCTCATCCAGGGGGACGTGGAGTTCAGGAACCTGGGCGTGATAGTGGTGGACGAGCAGCACCGCTTCGGATTGCGCCAGAGGATGCTCCTGAAAGAGAAGGGAGCCTATCCCGATACCCTGATCATGACGGCGACGCCCATCCCGCGCACCCTCTCCCTCACCCTCTACGGCGACCTCGAGATCTCAGTCCTGGACGAGCTGCCGGCGGGGCGGGCGGGGACGCGCACCATGGTGGTAGGCCCGGACGGCAGGGGGGAGGCATACGGACTCATCCGCTCGGAGATGGACGGGGGGAGGCAGGCCTTCGTGGTCTGCCCGCTGGTAGACGCATCTCCCGCCATCGAGGCCAAGGCGGCGGAGAAGGAGGCGCGGGAACTGTCGAAGGTGTTCCCCGGCGCGAGCATCGGGATGCTGCACGGCCAGATGGCCAAGGCGGACAAGGACGCGGCCATGGCGGCTTTCCGCGGCGGAGAGGTGAAGCTCCTGGTCTCGACCACGGTCATAGAGGTGGGGATAGACATTCCCAACGCCACGGTGATGATGGTGGAGAACGCCGACCGCTTCGGGCTCTCCCAGCTGCACCAGTTGCGGGGGCGAGTGGGCCGGGGGGAACATCCCTCCCACTGCGTATTCATATTCGACGGCGACAGCGAGGAATCGCAGCGGCGCATGCGGGCCATCTCCGAAATAGAGGACGGCTTCGAGCTCGCCGAGGCCGACCTGGAGATCCGCGGGGAAGGGTCGCTCTTCGGCACCCGGCAATCGGGCATGCCGGACTTGCGGGTGGCGCGGCTCACGCGGGACTTCCGCCTGCTCAAGCAGGCACGCGACGACGCCTTCGCGCTGGTGGAAAGGGACCCGCACCTGCGGGACCCCGAACACCACCTGTTGTGCATGGAGGTGGCGAACCGCTTCCGCGACAACCTCGCCTGGCTATTCCAGGCCTAAGTGCTCCGGTCCGTAAATACGGTAACGTATCGAGAGCGTCGCTGCGCCACGCCCGCAAGGCGCGCGACTGAGGCGTACTCTGCGAGTACGTCGAGGGAGCGGAACGCAGCGGGCGGGGATGCAGCGGCGGTCGAATGCGAGCGTATTTACGGATCGGGGTACTAAGTGCCGGAGGATCTCTCGAACGGGGTCGTACCCCCGGTCTTCGTTTCTGCTGGTATACCGGGGTGGTGCGTTCCTGACCGATATCGAGGTATCGGAGATGCGGTTTCTGGCGGATCGTGTAAAGAAGAGGCGGGTTTATCAAGGGATCAACCCCTGGAAGGAAAGAAACCCCTTTGATACCCTTTGATATCCTGACGCAGGTCCGCCAATGGGACCGAGGGCTGATGATATCATCGTCCTAGAGGGGAATGTGTCGAGAACATGTTGGTGAGATCGAGGATGGGTAAGAACGCGAGAACGGCGATGATCGTGGCCGCGGCGGCTCTGACGCTGGTGTTCGCGTTACCCTTACCGGCGATCGTTGCCGAAGCGGAGAACGGTGGCCCCCGCCTCATGCGCGTTTCCCCCGGAGGAGAAGGGGTGCTCGGCCGGGATACCGTGGTCTCCCTTTCCTTCGACCGGCCCATCGACCTCGAGAGCCTGGCGCAGGCGGCTTATTTCGAGCCGCCGGCCGCCCTCGCCGTTTCCGGAGAGTCGGAGTGCCTGGTGGTCCCGGTCAACCTGCTCGCGCCGAACACGCGATATGCTTTCCGCCTCAAGCCTGGCATCGTCGAGGACCTGGACGGAGACGTTTTCTGCGGGGAGGTCTCGATCGCGTTCGCCACCGGCGGGGATGGGATGATCCTGGAGATCCCCGCGCTTTCCTATCGCGGTGAGATAGTGGAGGGCAAAGACCCCCAGGGGGTGGCGAGCGTCATCGGGTTCGGGGTGGGGCATTACCCGGGCACCGGCCGCCCCGGGAGGGGGAACTTCGTGGTCATGGCGCATGCCAGCGGCCAGGTAGACTTCCCTTTTAACCACCTTGTCGATCTCAAGGAGGGGGACGAGATAAGGGTGAGCTACGGGGGCAGGGTTTACGTCTACCGCTGGAGCGAGGGGATGGTGGTGCGCGATACAGATATGTGGATCGTGGACCCCACCGCGGAAGCGGTGTTCACCGCGTTCGTCTGCTGCGCGGAGAACGGCAGGCCCTCTCCCACCTTCCACCCGCCCTTCCGCTACGTCGTCCGCGCCTCCCTCGCGAGGTCCGTCCCATAGGCTGGGGTCAGCTACGGACATTGGACATTCTTCATGGCACATAACGCTTGTTGGTTCTTGTGGTCGAAGAGTGTCCGATGTCAGGGGCTGACCACATGGCTTAGAATAATGCCATGAGGATCATCGCCGGGGAGGCCAAGGGCAGGCGCATCAGGGCACCGCGCGGGCGGGCCACTCGCCCCATGCGGGACTTCGTGCGCGAGGCGATATTCAGCATGCTGGGAGAGAGAACGGCGGGCTCGAGAGTGCTGGACCTCTTCGCCGGAACCGGTTCGCTGGGGCTGGAGGCCCTCAGCCGGGGGGCGGAAGAAGCGGTCTTCGTGGAGCGCGGGCGCGAGCCGGGACGTATTATTAAGGAAAATCTGGATATGCTTGGAATGGCCGACAGGGGCAGGGTGGTGAGGGCCGACATTCTCGATTACCTGCGCAAAGCCCGCTTTCCGCAACGCCCATTCAATTTGATTTTTGTAGACCCACCTTATAGAATTGATTTGAAATACAGGCGGGAAATGCTAAAACGCTTGGCCGAAGGCGGGTTTCTGGCCCCGTCGGCGGTGGTTGTCATAGAGGCTCCACTGCGGAGCTCGCCCCCGGATTCACCGGAGGGAATGAACTTCCGGGAGAGGCGGAAGTACGGAGAGACCGCGGTGGATGTTTATGTAAGAGAGGAAGATGCTGTAAGCGTGGAGGAGGGGCCGCGAGAGACATGACGGTAGCTATCTGCCCGGGCACTTTCGATCCCATAACCTGTGGCCACCTGGATGTTATCACCAGAGCCAGCAAGTATTTCGACAGGTTCATCGTGGCCGTCGCCGTGAGCCCTTTCAAGAGCCCCCTCTTTACCCTTGACGAAAGGGTGCACATGCTGGAGAAGGCGACGGAGGGGCTGAAAAACTTGGAGGTCACGTCGTTCGACACCCTGCTGGTGGATTTCGCGCGCAAGGTAGGGGCCACGGCTATCGTCAAGGGATTGAGGGCCATCAGCGATTTCGAGTACGAGTTTCAGATGGCCCAGATCAACCAGGCGATGAACGAGGGGATAGAGACCTTTTTCGTCATGGCCAATCACGAGTACACTTTCATCAGTTCCAGCGCGGTGCGGGAGGTGGCCAGCTTCGGCGGCTCCATAAGCGGCCTGGTGCCGGAAGATATAGAGGCGGAGCTGGTGGAGATGTTCGCGGGCAAATTCGGCAAGTTGAAGAAAGGGGCGGTCTAGATGGACGTCTTTCAACAACTGGATCGGATAGAGGACCTCATCGTATCCAGTAAACACGTACCATTCTCCTCTTCCGTGATGGTCAACGAGACCGAGATATTCGAGCTTCTGGACGAGTTCCGCAGCTCCCTCCCGGAGGAGTTGAAGCAGGCTCGCTGGATGGTCAAGGAGAAGCAGGAGCTGATGGAGGAGGCGCGCAAGGAAGCGGAGCGCATGCGCGAGGAAGCCCAGGAGGAGAGGACGCGCCTCATAGAGGAGACCGAGATCATCAAGGCGGCGCGGGCCGAGGCGGAGAGGATCGTGGAGGAAGCTCAAGCCCAATCGAGAGAGATACGCCTGGAGGCCGAGGACTATGCCGACGAGCGCCTGGCCAACCTCGAAGTGACCTGCTACAAGCTCCTCGAGGTGATCAAGCGCGCGAGGGAGAGGCTGCAGGGACCTCAGGAGCAGGTCGAGGAGAAAGAGGAGTTCGACCTGGATTAAAAAAGCCGGATAACGAAAGCCGGCTGCCCGTAGAACGAGCGTACGGAGATCGCATTCGCAGGGCCCCGGACAGGAACGGAGCCATCCCGCATGGACATACCCCAGATGCATCGCGCATCACCATGCCGGGTCGGATATACGACATAAGCCGCAAGGTGAAGAGAATATGGCCGAGAAACTCAATTCACGCCAGCTCAGACTCCCTGTAACCAACCTCCTCAAAAAGGTGTTTTCAAGGGAGAGGTTCTCCGCCGACCTCGATATCGCCGTGGGCGAACACGGTCTCGTCGAGAAGAGCGACCGCGGCGACCTGAGGTTGGAGGTATGGCTGGAGAGCAGTCCGGACGGGATAAGGGTGAAGGGCGGTTTGAGGGGCTCCGTGTTGCTGGGTTGCACGCGCTGCCTGGAGGGGTACCGTCAGGGCCTGGAGATAGACGTCGACGAGTTCTACCGCCGCCCGGGCATGGGTGCGGTAAGCGGCGACGGCAGGCTGCTCGCGGGCGCGGAGGTGCTGGAGGAAGACGAGTATATCATCGAGCAGGGGGCTATAGACCTAAACCTCCTGGTGAACGACGCCGTTATGCTCAGCCTTCCCATCAAGCGCCTGTGTGGCGAGGAATGCAGGGGATTATGCCAGTCCTGCGGCTCGAACCTGAACCTGGGGGAGTGCGGCTGCGAGAGGGAGAGCGTCGATCCCCGCCTGGAAGTCCTGAGGGCCTTGCTCGAGCGCGAGGAGGATTGACGGCTCCGGAGACGCGCGCGATGGCTTGCTTGACCCTGCCACGACCTGCGCTTATACTCTGTAGGTGCTTTTTCGAGCGGGAGATGGAGAAAGGGAAAGGTCTTTCCGGAGGTAAGAGATGGCGGTACCCAAGCGCAGGAAATCACGTTCGCGCACCTCGTCAAGGCGCGCGGGATGGGGCATACAGGCACCTCCCAAGTCGGAATGCCCGCAATGTCATTCCCCTAAGCTGCCTCACCGGGCATGCCCGAACTGCGGCACCTACAACGGCCGGGAAGTGCTGGAGACGGAATAGGCTTCACGCCGGCGCCCCTGAGCTGAGCCGCGAAGTCCGCTGCTTCCGCCTCACGAGTATGTGACGGCCCGATGGGGGAGACCGGGCGCGGCACCGGGCCGTGGCTGGAGAAGGTTTGCTTTGCTCATACAGAACCTGGAGCTTCTATTGTGTCTGTTCGCGAAAGGGTGAAGGTAGCTCTCGATGCCATGGGCGGGGACAACGCCCCGGAAGCCAACCTGGCGGGAGCGCTGGATGCGCGCGACGAACTGGGGATAGACGTGCTGCTGGTGGGCGATAGGGACGTCCTGGGGCGCGGTCTGGACACCATGGGCCGCGGCCGGCTGGAGGTCTTGCACGCCCCCGACGCGGTGGCCATGGGCGAGGAGGGCGCTTTCGCCGTCATGAACCGCGAGGGGGCGTCGGTGGTCGTGGCCGCCGACGCCGTACGCGAGGGCCGGGCACAGGCCATGGTCTCGGCCGGGAACACCGGTGCCGCCATGGCGGCGGCCTTCTTCTCCTGGGGTAGGATGAAGGGTATCAAGCGGCCGGCCGTGGCCGTAGTCCTGCCTCCGGCGAAGTCATCCAAACTGCTGCTAGATGCCGGGGCCAACTCCGATTGCCGCCCCGAACACCTGCGGCAGTTCGCGCTGCTGGGCAGCGCATATGCCTCGCTGCGGTTCGGGTTGGAAGATCCCCGCGTGGGACTTCTGAACATCGGCGCCGAGGAGACGAAGGGCAGCGAGCTCTCCCGCGAGGCATACCGGTTGCTGTCCGGCGAGGCGAATATCAATTTCGTGGGCAACCTCGAAGGCAGGGACCTCGCGGCCGACACGGCGGACGTCGTGGTGACGGACGGTTTCACCGGCAACGTCACGCTCAAGGTCATCGAGGGCGTGGCCTCCATGATCACCCGCAACCTCCTGGAAAAACTGGGGACCCTGAAGGAAGAGGAACTGCAGCCGGTGCTACCCGCATTGCTCGGGCTGCGGCAGGAACTCGACTACCGCGCCATCGGCGGCGCGTTGCTGCTGGGTGTGAGGGGAGTATGCATCATCGCACACGGCAGCTCCGACGCCCTGGCGGTGAAGAACTCGCTCCGCGTCGCCGCCGAGGCGGTGGAGAGCGGCCTGGTCGAGAAGACGGAGGTCCTGCTGGCCTCCGGCGGTGGTGGTGCGCGATGATCTTCAGGCGGCGCAGAGGGAGAAGGGAGGCCATCGAGGAACTACTGGACGTCGACTTCAAGGACAGGGAACTCCTGCGACAGGCCCTGACACACCGTTCTTACGCTCACGAGGCCTGCCTGCCCGTGGACTCGACCTACGAGAGGCTGGAATTCCTCGGGGACGCCGTGCTCGACGTGGTGATCTCCGACTACCTCTACCGCCGGCACGACGAATTGAACGAGGGCGACCTGACGCGCATCAGGTCCTTCCTGGTCAACATGAACTCCCTCGCCGATACGGCGCGGGAGATCGGCCTCGGAAAGTACGTCCTTCTCAGCCGGGAGGAGAAAACTGACGGCGGGGGAGAGAAGGCCTCCATCATCGCCGACGTGCTGGAGGCGCTCATCGGCGCCGTTTACCTCGATCAAGGCCTGGAAAAGGCGGCGGTCTTGAGCCTGCGGCTTTTCGAGGGGAAGCTCGAAGCGGCGGTATCCGGCACCCTCGACTACGATTACAAGTCGCGGCTGCAGGAGACGGTGGTGAAAGCGAGGGGCATACTGCCACGCTACCGCCTGCGTGAGGAAGGCCCCGATCACTGTAAAACGTTCCACGCCGCCGTCTTTATCGGAAATGAGAAGATGGGCCGGGGCAGCGGCAGCTCCAAGAAGGAGGCCGAGCAGTCCGCCGCTCGTGAGGCCCTGAATCGTCTGGAGTGTGAATAGATGGCACCGGAACAGCTGGTCCCGGAGATGAAAAAGGGGGTATCGAATTGGGTGGCATCGGTATCGTGACTGACTCGACGGCGTACATCGACAAGGAATACGTGGCCGCGAACGACATCGAGGTGGTGCCGTTGAAGGTGATCATGGAGGACGTCTCCTACCGCGAGGGGGTGGACATCGACAACGACGAGTTCTACGGGCGCATGAAGGAACCCGGCCTCTTTCCCACCACCTCGCAACCCTCGGCGGGAGAGTTCCTGGAGGCCTACAAGGAGATGGCGGAGCGCTACGACCGCTTGATCAGCATCCATATCTCCTCCGGCATCAGCGGGACATTCGAATCGGCCTCTTCCGCCGCGGCGGAGATGGGCGATTATCCCATCGAGTTGATAGATTCGCGCTACACCGGCATACAGCTTATGATGTTCGTCCAAGAACTGGTAAAGGCCAGGGACGCGGGAAAGGGCGCGGGGGAGCTCAAGGCGATGGCGGAGAGGATGATAAAGGAGAGCGTCCTCATGTTCTGCGTCGACACCCTGGAATACCTGCACCGGGGCGGCAGGATCGGGGGCGCACAGGCCCTCATGGGCTCCATGTTGCGCATCAAGCCCCTGCTGTATATCGACGGCACCATCGATGCCCTGGACAAGGTGCGGGGCAGCAAGAAGGCACTCGAGCGCCTGGTCGAGGTGGCGTCGGAGAAGGCGAAGGGCAAGAGGGTGCAGGTGGGCCTGACCCACGTGCGCGACCTGGAGAGGTTGAACGAGCTGAGGGAGATGGTGAAATCCGCCCTGGACTGCGACCCCGGCGCCATCGCGGTCAACGAGACCGGGCCGGTGGTCGGGTCCCACGTGGGGCCGGGCACAGTGGGGGTGGGTTTCTACCCCGTCGCCTAAACGGAGCGGGATGTCCCGCGAGCCCGGTTGCGCGCAAGAACGTCCAAGAGGGATGCGACGCCGCACCCCTCTATTCAGTTGCGTCGATCGATAGGGCTCGATCTCAAAGCGGATCCACTTCATGCCTCTTGCACGAGAAATGCGGCTGGCCGTGGGGCGATGGGGACAAATCGTTCCTTTTCTCGCCGCGCTGTGGCCTTCCCGGACGGGATGTAGTGTAGTATCCATAAGAGAGCATTCCCTGCGGGGAAAGAACGGGGCGCGTTTTCCCTTTTCCCGGAAGGGTAAAAGGCGGCGCGGGGAGAAAAATACCTAGAAAATCCGTTCAGGCGCGTGATCAGAGGAGAGCAAGGCACGGATGTATCTAAGATCGCTTACCACGCGGGGCTTCAAGTCGTTCGCGGACAAGTTGACCCTTGATTTCGAACCCGGTATCTCCGTCATCGTCGGGCCCAACGGCAGCGGGAAGAGCAACGTGGCCGACGCCGTGTTGTGGGTGCTGGGGGAGCAGAGCCCGAAGAACCTGCGCGGCACGAAGATGGAAGACGTCATCTTCGCGGGGAGCGCCACCCGCCAGCCCCAGGGCATGGCCGAGGTCTCCCTCTCCTTCGACAACCGCGGCGGGGATATCCCTATCGCGTTTCCGGAGGTGGTGGTGACGCGCCGCATCTACCGCACGGGTGAGAGCGAATACCTCCTCAACAAGACGCCCTGCCGCCTGGTGGACATCCAGGAGATCCTGTCCGACCTGGGGGTCGGCCGCGAGCTGACGGCGGTTATCGGCCAGAACAAGCTGGAGGCCATCCTGCGCAGCCAGCCGGAAGACCGCCGCGCTTTCCTGGAGGAGGCCGCGGGCCTGCGCAAGCACCGGCGTCGCAAGGAGAAGGCGCTGCGCAAGATGGAGGGCATGGAGCACAACCTGGTGCGGGTAAAGGACATCATCTCCGAGGTGAACAAGCAACTGCGCCCCCTGGAGAGACAGGCGAAGCAGGCCCGGGAATACGGGGAGATAGCCACGGAGATACGGGAACTCTCCATACGCATCCTGGTTGCGGAACTGCAGGAACTCAAGGAACAGTGGGAGAACCGCCGGGGGGAGGAGGAAAGGCTCGCCCGGGAGCTGAAGGAGACCTCCACCGGGGTAAGGGAGGGGAAAGAGCACCTGGCGGGACTGGAAGCCAGGCTGCGCGAACTGCGGCAGTCGCTCGACGGCAGCCGGGAGCGGGAGATGCGGCTGCTGTCGCTCGGGGAAAGACTGCGCGCCTGCGGGAGCCTGGGGGAGGAAAGGCTTAAGCTTTATGCCGCGTTGAGCGGCGATATCGCCTATGGGGACGGCTGGATGTCGCGCCGCGAGGCGGCGGCGCACAAGCGCGGAGAGCTGGAGGAGGAGCTGGCCCGTACGCGAAGGGAACTCGAGGTGTTAAAGGCGGAGGAGGGCCGGCTGCGCGCGGACAGGAAAGACCTCGCCGCTGAGATAAGCCGCGCGAGGCGCGAACGCGAGGCTCTGAGGAGTATGGTGGCGGAATTGCAGGAGAAGGGGCGCGAGCTCGAGGAAGCCGCGAAATCGGCCGCGGCGGCGGCCGCCGAGTCCCGTGCGGAAGCCGGCGGTTTGAAGACGCGATTGGAGGCCGCCCGGGAGAGGTTGAGGTCACTGAACGGGGAGATGGAGAACGCCGCGAAGGCGGTGAAGGAGATCGAGGAGCAGCGGGCCGGCGTGGAGATCGGGATGGTGGCGGTGCGCGAGAAGATGGCGCGTTTGAAAGCGGAGCTGGAAACCATAGCCGAAAAGCAGCGGAAGTCCTTCCAGGACGAAACCCTGGTGGTCGCGAGGTTGAAGGCCCTGCAGGAGGTTTTCGGCTCGCGCATCGACTACGCCGCCGCCGCAGCGAGGATCATGGAAGGAGGGGAGAGCCTACCCGGGGTGCTGGGGATGCTCCTGCATGGACTGGAGATCCAAGCGGAATGGGAGAAAGCGCTGGAATCGTTCCTGGGTCCGTGGTTGTTCAGCGTGGTCACGCGCGACCTGGAAAGCGCCCTGGGCGCCATCCGCTTGCTCAAGAGGGAAGAAGAGGGATACGGTATTTTTCTCCCCCTTTCCGAGATCTCGCCCGAAGGCATGGGGGAGATGAAGAGACTCGCCCGTAAGGCGGGCGGGACCTATGCCATGGACGTGGTCGATTGCAGCGAGGAGATACGGCCGGCGGTGGAATGCCTACTGGGAGACGTGGTGTTCTGTGCCACCCTGGAGGATGCCGGTAGCAGGGCGAGGAAGCACCCCAAGCTCACCTTCGTGACCGAAGACGGCGACGTGATAGCTCCGCGCCGGGCGGTGAAAGGCGGCGCCCGCCCGCGCAGCCCCTTACACGTCATCGCCCACAGGCGGGAGATGGAGCAACTGCAGGAGATACTTGATCTCCACTGCGAGGAAGGGGCCTCCCTCGAGGCGCAGCGCAAGAGAGTGCTCTCCGCCATGACCGGACTGGAAACGGAGCTGGAGGGGTTGGATGCCGAGGGCCGGACGCTGGGCGCCGCCCTCAAGGATAGCGAACTGTCCCGACGCGAAACAGAGATGCTGATCCGCGGCGTGGAAGCGGAGATCGCCGGGTTGAGCGAGCGCATATCGACCCTGGAAAGGGAAGAGGCGGAACTGGCGGACAGGGCGGCCGCCCTCGAGGCGGAGACGTCGCTCAAGAACGGGGAAGAGGTGGAGCTGAAGCCCCGGCTGGAGGAGGCGGAAGGCGCGGTAGAGGTGCTGCGCCGGCGCGATCGCGAACTGGAGGAGGAGTTGCAGAAGGTCCTGTCCGGCAGCGCCTCCATGGCCGAGAGGCACAGCCATCTGGAGGAGAGGATCGAGGAGCTGAGCGCGGAGGCGGAAGGCCCTCCCATGCCGGGGCAGGAGGAGCTGGCCGCGATGGTAGGGGCGCAGGAGGAACTGCTGGACCTGGTGGGGTCGTTCATGGCTGCGCACGGCAGGTTGACGGAGCGGGTGAAAGGCAGGGAGTCGGAGAGCCGGGAGGAGATGGAGGGCAAGGAGGCGGAGCAGGAGGAACTGCGCTCGCGCCTGGAGGAGATGGAGGCCCGGGAAGGGGAACTGCGCGAACTCGTGCACAACCGCGACCTGGCGGCCGCCAAACTGAAGATGCGCGTCGATATGCTGGTACAGCGCCTGCTCGACGAATACAAGCTGCCCCTGGAGACCGCGCTCACCGATTACATGCCGTCTTCCC